>JAHDSS010000560.1 GCA_018432565.1 Kiritimatiellia bacterium | reverse complement strand
GGATAAGCAGGAAAACAGGAAACGCAGGAAAACAAGACAGGCTAAGAGCAATCCCGGAAATGAATTAGGTCGAAAAACGTGCACAAAAAAGACGAAGTGGCCAGATAGTAGTACGGATGGGGGATCGGGAAGGTAGGGCGGTCTCGCCGAGACCGCCGGGATCGAACAGCCGGAACAGCCGAAACTACGAAACACACGAAAAGCACGAAATAGGGGGACAGCCGGAACAGCCGAACAGCCGGTCTCTCGCCAAGAACGCGAAGATCGCAAAGGCGCCTTTGCATTATCTCAAACCTCTTGGCGGCCTTGGCGTTCTTTGCGTGAACCGGTTTGAGGCTGTTTTTCTCTTCCCCTCTGCGCGCTCTGCGGCAAAGAATCTTCGGCTGGTTTGGGGCGGTTTCTCTGTGCGCCTCGGCGCAGGCGGATGCCCCCCTGCCCGTCAGGTAAAGACGACGGTGCGGTTCCGGTACACGAGGATGCGGTGGGTCAGGTGGGCGTAGATGGCGCGGGAGAGAACGATTTTTTCGAGGTCGCGGCCGAGGCGCACGAGATCGTCGATGCCCTGGCGGTGGGAGACGCGGATGACGTCCTGTTCGATGATGGGGCCTTCGTCGAGGGTTTCGGTGACGTAGTGGGCGGTGGCGCCGATGATTTTGACGCCGCGGTCGTGGGCGGCGTGATAGGGGCGGGCGCCGGCGAAGGCGGGCAGGAAGGAGTGGTGGATGTTGAGGATGCGCATGGGGAAGGCCTGCACAAAGGCGGGGCTGAGAATCTGCATGTAGCGGGCCAGGACGATGAAATCCGCGCCGGCGTCGCGCAGGGCCTGGATCTGAAGGGGTTCGGCTTCGGCCCGGGTGGCGGCGGTGACGGGAATGTGCTGAAACGGAATGCCGTGGCGTTCGGCGAGCGGACGGTGGTCGGGGTGGTTGGACAGGACCAGGGCGATGTCCACGGGCCATTCGCCGCTTTCGGTGCGGGCGAGGATGTCGTAGAGGCAGTGGGCCTGGCGGGAGACCATCACCGCCATGCGCAGGCGGGCGGTGGAGAGGTGCAGGCTCCACTGGATGCCCCAGGGTTCGGCGAGCGGCCGGAAGGCGGCGGCAAAGCCGTCCATGGGCAGGGTGAACCCGTCGAGTTCCCATTCCATCCGCGCGAAGAATACGCCGTTGGCGGTGTCCACGTACTGGTCGAGGGCGATGATGTTGCCGTGGTGTTCGGTGATGAAGGCGGAGAGGGCGGCGACGATGCCGCGCCGGTCGGGGCAGCAAATCAGCAGGATGGCGGCGGGGGAGGGGGAGGTCATGGGGAGGGGGAGGTCAGTCGTATTCGGGATATTCCACGGGGCGGCGCTCCGACAGATCGGGAGCGCTCTCCGGCCCCTGCTCCCGCGCGGCGAAGGTGGCGATCAGCGGACGGTGGGCGGTGGCGTTCCGCAGGCCGGGGGTCTGGAGGATGCGGGTCTTGTCGGGCAGGACTTCGTTGAGCATGCCGTTGTTGACGAGGAGGAAGCTGGTGCGCAGATGCCGGTCGGCATCGGCGCGCCGGGTCCAGGCGTCGCCATCGGGGTCGGCGGGGCGCAGGTCGAAGAGGACGGGCTTGCCCTGGTAGAAGAGGACTTCGCGCAGGGCGCGGGAGCCGGGTTCGTCGCTGAAATCGCCGGCGACGAGGAGATTCAGGCCGGGATTTTCCTGGAGCGAGGCGCGGATGTGGTTGGCGAGCAGGCGGGCCTCGTTGCGGCGCATTTCGGCCTGGCCGTATTCGTGGAAGCGCTTGGATTTGAGGTGGGCGACAAACAGGCGGAAGCGGTAGCCGGGATCGGGTTCGATATCCAGTTCGATGAATCCGCGCAGGACGGGGAACTGGCCGGGGCCGATGGTGTAGCGGTCCCGGATGCGCGGGGAGCGGGAGACGATGGGGTGGCGGGAGAGGACGGCGAGGCGCAGTTCCTGGTCGTCGTCGCGGGAGAGATATTCCTCGAAGCGGTACTCCAGGCCGGCCTGGCGCAGACGGAAGCGGAAATCGTCCCAGGCGTCGGGCGGGCCCATGCCCTGCACGGCCAGGACGTCGGGCGAGGCCTGGCGGATGGCGCGGACGATGGCGTCGGCACCCGGGGGGGGCGCGGCGGGAGCTGCGTCATCGAGGCCTTCGGGCGCGGACAGGGCATAGCGGTCCAGGTTGAAGGTCATGACGGAGAACTCGCCGTCGGCGGGCCGGGCGGCGCCGGGGAGATCCTCCGCGGACGGCGCCGGGGCGGATTGGGAGCACCCGGCCGTTCCCAGACCGGTCGCAGTCAGCAGGGCCAGGGCAGACAGGACGGCGGCGGGGCGGAGCGTTTTCATGAGCCGGGGGCCGATTTTTTCTGGTAGGCGGTTTCGATGCGCTCGGAGATGTCGCGGTACTTGATGTCCACGGAGTAGATTTCCTTGAAGAAGGCGAGGGCTTCGTCGGGGCGGCCCATCTGGTCGGCCAGGACGCCCATCTGATAGACGACGTCCTTCTTGGTTTCGTCCATGAGCGTGAGTTCGGAGGCGGCCTTCTGGAGCTGTTCGAAGGCGATGTCGAGCTGGCCCTTCTGGGTGAAGCAGAGGGCGAGGTAGTAGAGGGCGCGGGTGCGGCGCTGGGGGTTGCGCTGGGCGAGCTGGAACTCCTCGATGGCTTCGTTGTACTGCTTGCGCAGGTAGTACTGGAAGCCGAGTTCGTAGCGGAACTGCAGGTCGTTCGGGTAGCGTTTGGCCATGTCCACCGCGTCGTTGTAGATGAAGTCTTCCTTTTCCTTTTCGACGGCGGCGGCCTTGGCGTCGTCGCCGGCCTCTTTGGCGGCGGCGATGGCGGCATCGAACTGGCGGACCTTGATCTGGGAGGCGGTGCGCTCGATCTGGGGGTCGGAGCGCCCGGCGGCCTTCACGGCTTCGTCGAGGGACTGGAGGGCTTCGTCGAAGCGCTCGGCGCGGACGTAGAGGTCGGCCAGGGCGCGGCGGAAGTTCATGTTCTGGGGTTCGCGCTCGATGTCCTTGAGGCGCGAGGCGATCAGGGTGTCCACGTCGGCATCGCCCTTGACGGACTTGGCCTGCTGCTCGAGGAGGATGGCTTCCTTCTTGTCCTTGAGCTTGCTGCGGAAGTCGGTCTTGGTGTCGTTCCATCCGCCGATCTTCATGGTGTCGAGAGCGGCGGCATCCTTGAGGTTCTTGATGGCGAGCTGGTCGTTGGGGAGCAGCTCGGCGACGGCGGCGTAGCAGTCCTTGGCGCCGCCGGGCTGGTTGGTGGCGATGTAGAGGCGGGCGAGCAGCCGCAGGAATTCAACGTTCTTGGCGAAGTAGGGCTTGGCGATTTCGAGCGTCTGGACGGCCACCTCGGGCATGCCGGCGGCATCGGCGGCCTGCGCGAAGAATTTCAGGAAGGAGAGGTTCAGCGGATCGATTTCGAGGAGCTTTTCGGCGCCTTCCAGGGCGGCCTGGGGGTTTTTCTTCAGCTTGCCCTGGGCGCTCATCAGGGTGAAGGCGCCCTTGAGGGAGGCGAGCTGATGCGTCATGGCGTTGGGTTTTCTGGCCATGAGGGCCTTGACCTGGGCGATGCGCAGGTTTTTCCGGGCGAGGAGAAAGCGGGGTTCCACGGCCATGACCTGCTTGAGCATGTCCAGGGCGTAGCCGGCGTTGCCGCGCTCCAGGGCGGCCATGGCTTTCTCGTACAAATCACGGATCTTGCGGGGGATTTGTTCCAATGTGACTTCTTCCATGATGCGCTCCTTGGCCGGCCCATGCGGCCCGCCGAATGCAAAGCCATATAGTCAATTACCGAGTACCCGCAGAATAGGCCCGGGGGGGCGCAAGCGTCAAACCTGAAAATGGGCTGCGGGGGCTGCGGGGGCTGCGGGGGCGATAGGGGCGGGGATGGGGAGGGGGCGTCTACGATTCGGTGCATGCCCAAGTCATATTGAGCGAAGGCGCGCAGCGCCGGAGTCGAAATAACTTGTCCCGCCACCGCGGGATCTCGGCCTCATCCCAAAGGCCGGCCTGCGGGGCCAAGCCGAGATCCCTCGACTCCGCCTTCGCGCAAGGCTTCCTCCTTCGCCAAGGCTATGGCGGACAAGTCGGCGGACAAGTCTGCTCGGGATGACAGCCGCACAGCCTATTGCCTTCGTGGCATGCGGCTCATGTCGCGTGCGGTTGCAAGAATCCGCGCGGGACAGGAGCCCCGCGCTACGAGAGCCAATTCTGACGACACCGAATCGCAGATGCGCCCACGGCGGTTGAACCGGTGCG
This sequence comes from Kiritimatiellia bacterium, assembly GCA_018432565.1. Classification (GTDB taxonomy): domain Bacteria; phylum Verrucomicrobiota; class Kiritimatiellia; order CAIQIC01; family Lenti-01; genus JAAZFE01. The sequence goes on along the minus strand of JAHDSS010000560.1, from coordinate 1,614 downwards.
CGGGTCCAAGCCGGGGTGCCGGCCGTCGCGGGGGCCTACAGGGCGGGATGGCGGATTTTTGTCTTTGTAGGCCACGGCGATGACGTGACGGATCGGAACAGCCAAGGGATTCAATGTCCACTATTCAATGTCCAATATCCAATGTTCAAGTGAACAGCCGGACGCGGGGGCCTACAGGGCGGTGGCCGCGGTAGCCGCCAGGAGTTTTTCGAGTTGTTTTCGGGCGTAGGTGCGTCGCTTGCGGTCGGGAATTTGCGCGATCATCGCCGCGAGGCGCCTCCGGCTGAAGCCGGCCGGAAGCGTCAGTTCGGGCAAGGCGGCGAACAGCCGGGATTTGGCGGTGCCGAGATACAGGAAGTCCGCCAGGGCTTTTTCGGGCGTGGCAATGGCCACGGCGCCGTCGGCGCGTGGATCGAAGCCGAAGAAGAAGCGGGCCGGCACATGGTGGACCGACACCGTTCCCGCGGGAAACCGGTAGCGCCGTGTGCGGGCCAGGGACACGCAATACACGACGTCCGGAATCTGGGAGATCATGCCGTGAACATAGAGCGCGGATTGCAGCGAGACGTAGGCGGGCAGCGGCGCGGTCAAATGCGGCGCGAGCGCCAGCGGATCCGTGCCGGCCACCGCCCACAGGCCGCGCTTGATGCGGACCACGTGGCCGTGCCGGGCCAACCGCGCCAGGATCTGCGAGGCGTGCGGCGAATCGACGGCGAGCCGGAGCGCGGCATCCGCCGTGCGGAAAACCGGCAACCCGAGGGCGCGCAGCCGTTCCCATGCGCTGACGAGGGTCATGGATGATCCTCCAGGGCGGCGACCACCCGCAGCACGAGCGATTCCCACACGTCGGCGGAGTCGTATTGGTTCTGATGGTCGGGGTCCAGGAACGACACGACCTGGGCCTTGAACGCGGGGAAGGCGACAGTCAGCGCGTTGTCCAGCGCCTGCCGGCGCAGGGCGGCATCGAGCGGGCCGGGCGCGACGCCGGAGTTCAAGAGAAGATCGACGTCGAATACGTCCCGGGCCTGGATTTCGCGGCGGGTGGCCAAGGCCCGGATCTTCTGGTCCAGCGCGGCCTGCGGCGCGTAGTGGTTGGCCAAAATGGGCGTCAGGCCGTAGGTGCGGATCAGCAGGGGGTCGATGGGACCGAACGCGGTCCCGGCATCCATGCCCCGGCGCGAGAATTCGATTTTGGTGCGCAGCGGCATCAGGACGCCGTCCACCTGGAGGGCGAATTTCCAGCGCTGGGTCGTGTCCGTCTGCTTGGGGGCGGACCGTTCGGCGAGGCGGATGCCCCGCAAGGCGAGCACTTCCGCGAACGGTTTCGAATCCAGAATGCGGTTCACGAGATCCGCGAGCTTGTCCTTCGGCAGGCCGGGACCGACGTCGATGTCCATGTCTTCCGAGTAGCGGATACTTTTGAGAAAGAACCGCAGGTTGCAGTCGCCCTTGAGGGCATAGTGCTGGCGGTCCGTCTTCCGGCCCAGAAGATCGAGCAGCAGCAGATGGAAGAGTTCCACCGTGGTTTTCGGGGAGGATGGGTTCATGTAAATACAATACGCATAGATGATATATGTGTCAACTATGCGTATTGTATATTGCTGCGCGGCCGAG
>JAHDSS010000546.1 GCA_018432565.1 Kiritimatiellia bacterium | reverse complement strand
TCAGGGTACGAGCAGATCGAAGCCGGAGGCCGTGTCCGGCGATCGACGGGCGGAAGAATCGAGCAGTTCGGTCAATATGACTTCGAGAACGTGCCAGGTTTTAACTCCCGTGCGGATGCAGCCGGTGATGGTTTTCTCTCCTCGGCCGCAGGCGAGATGGACGTGTAGAATCGGCGCGCCGGTTGGATTCGGGAAAATCGTGCCGGCGCCGACGACTTCATGGACGTCGTCGAGGGTCGTCATCTGGGGTTCGATGGGCGGCGGCGATTGGCCATCGCGCGGGCCGGTGACGAGGAGGCTGCCGGCATCGGCGCCGCCATGGAGCGTCAGGGCGGCATGGGTGATGCCGTTTTCGGCGGCGAAGCGCTCCAGGCACTCGTGGATGATGTCGCCGTGTTCGAGCCGGATAATGAAGACGCGGCCGGGGCGGGCTTGGCTGGATTTCATTGCGCTCTCCGGAGTTGGTTCAATAGTGGTAGCGGGCCTGGGCGATCAGGATGCGGTCGGCTTCGACGGCATACACCAGCCGATGTTCGTCAGTGATGCGCCGGGACCAGAAACCGGCCAAATCGTGGCGCAACGGCTCCGGTTTGCCCAAACCGGCGAAGGGCTCGCGACGGATGTCGGCGATGAGACGCACAATGCGCGCCGCGACTTTCCGGTCTTGTTCGAGCCAGAACGCGAAGTCTTCCCAGGCGCGGTCGGCGAAAATGATTATCATTCCAGGTTCGGCAAGGGCCGCTCTTTGCCTTGGCCGCGGCGGAGCTGGTCGATGGCTTCGCGAAGTCGGGTGGCATTGCGGGGGCTGCGCAGCAGATAAGCCGTTTCTTCCAGCGCTTCGTAATCCTCCAAAGACATCATGACGACGGCTTGGTCGCGCCGGCGGGTGATGACGACGGGTGCGCGGTCTTCGCACACGCGCTGGATGGTGTCCGCCAGGTTTTCCCGGGCGGCGGTATAGGTGATGGCTTTCATATGGACAGTATCCTGTACATTTGCTGCGAAAGCAAGCGCATCGGAAACTTTTCCGGCCGGCGCCAAGCCGGCGTTTCGTGCGAGGCCACGAAAGACGGGCGCCACGGCTCCCTTACGGCACGAGATGGGTGCCGTTCCTGCCGGCAATGGCTTCGGCGAGAAGGTGGGGCTGGGTAATGATGACCTTGCCGCCGCCG
>JAHDSS010000416.1 GCA_018432565.1 Kiritimatiellia bacterium | reverse complement strand
GTGTCGGGCTTGACCTGCTTGAGAGCGACGCCGCCGGAGGTGACCATGGATTCGTCGAAGCCGCCGGTGGCGGCGACAGCCAGGGGGCAGTCGGTCAGGTGCCGCGACAGCGCGCGTTCCTGGGCCGTGGTCAGGCGTGAAAAGGTCAGGTCGGGCGGGATGCCGGACTGCTCGATCAGGGCGGCGGCGAGGGAACGGGGAAGGGCGTCCGCCAGCCGGGACAGAATGCGCACGGAGCCGGCGGTGTTCCGCAGGCGTGAAAAATCGGGCGGTTCGAACAGGAAGCGCAGGCGCAGACCGACGGATTCGCCGTCGTGGCGGCGGCGGGCCACGCGGCCAGAGAGATTGAGAACGGCGGGGCCGGAAAGTCCGCGGTGGGTGAACAGGAGTTCGCCGCGCACGGGCGGTTCGCGCGAGCCGGCAATGCCAATCACGGCATCGGGCAGGGAGACCCCGCTGAGGGTGCCGGGCCAGATCTCTTCGGTTTGGACGGATGCCAGGGCGGGCACCGGGGGCGTGACGGCATAGCCGAGGGCGCGGGCCAGGCCGAACCCGGAACCGTCGGAGCCGAGGCGCGTCGCGGACTGTCCGCCGGCGGCCAGAACGACCGCGCGGGCGGTAAGGGCGTCCACCTGCCACGGGGTGTCGGGAGACGCGGGAGCGGTCAAGTTCTGCACGGCGTGAATGAACTCGAAGCGCACGCCGGCGCGGCGGCAAGCCTGGAACAGGGCATCGCGCACGACGGGGGCGGACTGGGAGCGGGGATAGATTCGGCCGGCGTCGTCCACGAGGGTCGGGACACCCATATCCCCGAACAGCCGCCGCAGGGCGTCGGGGGGCAGGGAGCGGAACGCGGGCAGGGTGAAGCGGCCGTGCCGGCCGAAGGCTGCGGCAAATTCGTCTTCGGTGGCGGTGTGGCTGAGATTGCCGCGCCCGCCCCCGGTAACGGCCAGCTTGGCGCCGGGGCCGGGGAGCCGGTCGAGAACGAGAATGCCGCCGGGCGGCCGCTGCCGGGCGGCGGTCAGGGCGGCCAGGAGCCCGGCGGGGCCGGCGCCGATGATGATCAGATTGGTTTCCACGGCCGGCCGGGGGTCAGGGGGAGACCGGCAGCCAGCGGCGGAGGATCCGCTCCAGCGTGCCGTCGCGCCGCCAGTCGGCAAACGCATCGTTGGCGGATTCGCGCAGGCGGACGCTGCCGCGCCGGAAGCCCCAGGCGATTTCTTCGCGGGCGAACAGCGCGGGGGCGACCGCCAGATCCGAGGGCGCTTCCCGCGCCATCCACCAGAGCGCCGGGGCGTCGCCCACCACCATATCCACGCGGCGTTGCCGAAGGGCGTCCGCGGCGGAATCCAGGTCGGGGAAGGAATACCGGCTGGCGCGGGGAAAATAGCGGGCCACCAGCCGGTCGCCGGCGCTGTCCTGGATCACGCCCGCCCGGGCGGTCGCCGAACGGATTTTGATGGCGGTGGTGACGCGGGGCAGGTCCGCGCGCCGGACGAGCACGCCTTGGCCGACGACCAGATAGGGCGACGCGAAATCCATCTGCACGCGGCGCTCTTCTGTGACGGCCAGGCCGGCCATCAGCAGGTCCACGCGGCCGTCCAGCAGCGCGGGCAGCAGCTCGCCGGGGGGCAGGGCAACGAAGACGGGACGCATGCCGAGGCGTTCCGAGAAGGCGCGTCCGAGATCGATTTCCACCCCGCGCCAGCGGCGGCCGTCGCGAAAGGCCAGCGGCGGGGCATCGGCACGGGTGCCGATGCGCAGAGGTTCGGGGCGGGGGCCGAGAGAGAGACAGCCGGCCCCCAGCGCCAGCAGGCCCGCCAGCGCGGCGGCGCGCGCGGTTGGACGGCGGCGCCCCATGGCGGATCAGTCCTTGGCTTCGCCGAAGTGCTGCTGCACCAGGGCGTCATAGCGCTGGCTGACCTGACGGACCAGCGCGCGCTTCTCGTTGTAGGGGCCGTGGAAGAACGAGCCCTTGAAGCCGGCGAGAATGAGATTGCGCAGTTTGGCGGGGGAGACCGGCAGGCTGCTGCAGACCAGTTCCAGCTCCCGGGTGACGCTGGTCCGGGAGACCAGCCGGTTGTCCGTGCAGATGGACACCGACAGGCCGGTTTCGAGCATTTTCTTGAGCGGATGCTCGGCCACCGAGGAGATGGAGGGGATGGTCTGGAGGTTGCTGGTGGGGCAGACCTCCAGGGTGATCCGGCGCGAGGCGATGTAGTCCACCAGGCAGCGAACGTAGTAGGCGGGATCCTTCACCGTGGGATCCTTGACCTTGTCGGAGGCAAACAGGAACGTGCCGTGGCCGATGCGATCGGCATGGCATTCGGTGATGGCCTGGAAGATGGATTCGGGGCCGTAGGCTTCCCCGGCATGCACGGTTTTCTTGATGAAATGCACGTGGGCGTACTGGTAGGCGTCGCGGTGGTCAATGGCCGGGAAGCCGGCCTCGGCGCCGGCAATGTCGAACCCGACGACCGGAATGCCCTTTTCGTGGTTCAGGGCGGCGGCCGAGCGC
>JAHDSS010000026.1 GCA_018432565.1 Kiritimatiellia bacterium | reverse complement strand
GCGTATGGCCGAAGAAGCACACCGAACACATCTGATAGGCGAAATTGGCCTCCGCTTCGAGCTTGTCGAAGACATAGCCCCACATTTCGGGATTGTCCAGAGTTGCATGCACCAGCATGAACGTTTCGACCGTTCGCGAATAACGCAGGTTGCCCAGCCAGGCGCGCTGATCGTCGCTCAGCCGCTTGCGCGTCCAGTCCACCACATCCGCCGCCAGCGGATGGAATCCGTTGAGATTCTCCTGTCGCGAGCAGTAGTGATCGTGGTTGCCGCGCACCACGGCGTCGCCGCACAGTTCGTGCACCTTTTCCAGGCACAGTTCCGGATCGGCATTGTAGCCCACAATGTCGCCCACGCAACAAAAGCGCGTGACCCCTTGCGAGTCGGCGTCGGCCAGCACCGCGCTCAACGCTTCCCAATTCGCGTGAATATCGCCCAGGACTGCGTATTTCAAGGCCATGACGCGCTACCCCGCTTTCTCCGGCTCCGGCGTCGGTTCCGCCTCTTCGCCCACGGCCTCGCCAGGCGGGTTCGGCTCACCAGTGTCCTCGCTGGATTTCGCGTTCGCCGGACCCGCTGGCAGATCCCCGGCGGACTCCTCCGGGGCTTCTTCCGCCGGGATTGCCGGCAACGGCGCGCCGGCGGCCGTCGCGGAGTCGTCCGGCGGTTCCGCAACCGGCACCGCGGCCGGATCGTCAGCCGGCGCCTTGGACGATGCCTCCGCGGACTCCGGGGCGGGCGTCTCCGGCCGGGCTGTATCGGCGGCGGCCGCCGCCGCCTCCCGCGCGCCTTCCCCGCCCGCGGATTCCGGCGCCGGTTGTTCCTTGGCCTCCTCGGCCGTCCGGACGGCGCCGGTTCGCGGCAGCGCCAGCGTGCCGTCGAAAAATTCAATCACGCCCCCGTTGGCCACCAGGTTGCCCAGATGCAGCAGGAGTTCCGCCGCCCCGGACGACTCGGGATCGGCCCCGGGGCGCAGCTGGTCGAGCACCTGCTGGCGCGGAATCCCCGGATGCGCCTCCAGAAACGCCACGATTTCGCGGACGATTTCCGGCGCCGACGCCAGATCCACCGGGGAAGGCGGAATCGCCGTCACATAGGTCTCCTTGGCATTCACCTTGAACAGGTGCAGACGCATGTGCCGGAACGCCGGCCGCAGCGCCAGCAGCAGCGTCAGGGGAAACCGGCTTTCCTTCTGCCAGGCCGCCGACACCGCGGCGCGCAGCGCGCCGTCATCGAACTTTCGCGACTGCGGCCCCGGCACGATGCTGCGCGGGGACTCCCGCAGCATCGCCTTCACCCGGCCGCGCATCCACTCCTGCGCCTCGGCCCGGGTCTGCGGCGGCGCCTCTTCGCCTTCCGGGACCTCCTTCAGACGGTACACGGTTTTCTTGCGCACCGATTCCTTCCACTGCTCCACCAGCGCATCGTCGCGGATGGTTTCAATGTGCGCGAGGTAGTCCGCCTTGGACAGGTGGGCAAAGCGCGACGACCACAGCTCCTGGATCTTTTCGTTGTAGCCATGGTGATTCGGGGGTCCCAGGAGCGCGCCGCTCAGGCCGCAGCGCGCCACGCAGGTGAAATTCCCCGCCGGCGCCTCCACCTCGGTTTCCTCGACATGGAAAAAGGTGTCGAGGTGATCCTGCACGACATGCGCCTCGGCGTTCGCCCGGGAGCGAAAGACTCGCCGGCATTCCAGGCACTGCACCAGCGTCTGGCGCTCGGCGCCGGCGGACGGCGGC
>JAHDSS010000393.1 GCA_018432565.1 Kiritimatiellia bacterium | reverse complement strand
CTGGTAGTTGCTGCCGGCCTCGAAGTTGGAGAGGGGGGTGTTGAGCTTCCAGGAATAGGGCATGATGCGGTGGGACTTGTACACGCGGCCCTGCTCCCAGAGCTGCTTGAACACCCACCAGATGGTCTCCATGAAGGAGGGATCCATCGTTTTGTAGTCGTTGTCGAAGTCCACCCATCGGCCCATGCGGGTGACGGTCTTGCGCCATTCCTCGACGTAGGTGAGCACCATGGAGCGGCAGGTTTCGTTGAAGACATCCACGCCCCTGGCCACGATATCGGCGGCGCCGGAGAGCCCGAGTTTCTCCTGGGCGAGGGCCTCGATGGGCAGTCCGTGGCAGTCCCATCCGAAACGCCGTTCGACCAGGTGCCCGCGCATGGTCTGGTAGCGGGGAAGGATGTCCTTGATGGTGCCGGCGAGGAGGTGGCCGTAGTGGGGGGCGCCGGTGGCGAAGGGGGGGCCGTCGTAGAACACGTATTCCCTGGCGCCCCGGCGGTGGGCGATGGACTTCTTGAATGTGTCGTGTTCGGCCCAGAAGCGGAGGACATCCTCTTCCATTTCGGGAAACGACATTTTGCTGGAAACGGGCTTGAACATGGAAACTTCCTTCTCGGGACGCACCGGACCCGAATCAGCCGGTCATTCAAGTGCCGGCGCTTGATTTTGTCAAGGTTGCCGCAGGCTGAAAAACCCGGCACTTGTTCCTGACGGTGCCGGTGCATAAGATACGTCGATGAGCAAATGGATGACAACGGGCGTGAAAATCCGGAGAAACCGGTTCAAAACGGGGGCGGTTGCGACAGCTTTCATTCTGCTGGCCGGATGCGTGGCGAACCGCCCGATCCATTTCGCGGCGGTCCCGGACGAAGAGTCCATTGAGTACGCCGATCCGTTTCACTGGGTTCTGCGTCCGGAGGCCGGGGCGGATTCCAAGGGCGTGGATCTGTTCTATGTGTATCCGACCGTCGTGGCGGATCCGGACAACCCGCTGATGTCCTGGACGGATGCCGATGTCCGGGAGAAGACCGAGCGGATCGCCCGGCAGCAGACGGGGCTGTTTGCCGGATTCGCCAACGTCTATGCGCCGTATGTCCGGCAGCTGGAATTTCACCGGATCTGGGCGGCGATCCAGGACGAACCGTTCGATGTGGAAACGATCCGTCCCGGGATCAACGATGTGCGCGCGGCGTTTCGCTGGTTCCGGGCGAACCGGGGAACCGACCGGCCGTTTCTGCTGCTGGGGCACAGCCAGGGGGCGATGGATCTGTTTCAGATGATGAAAGAAGACTTCGATGATCCCGGCATCGCCTCCAACCTGGTGGCGGCCTATCTGATCGGGACGGCGATCCGGCCGGGGGATCTGGAGGGAGCGCCGCACCTGAAGCTGGCGGCGGGCGAGACCGACACGGGGGTGATTGTGACGTACAACACCGAGGCGCCCGGGGCGGGGGAGACCCCGTTCACCGGGCCGGGCACCCGGGGCATCAACCCCTTGAATTGGCGGACGGATGGCGAACCGGCATCGCGCTCGTTGCATCTGGGCGCGGTGTTTTTCGACGGCGAAGGGCGGGTGGCGCGGGACGAGCCGGGATTCTGCGGCGCCGTGCTGCACGAGGACCGCGGGGCCCTGGTGGTGGATCTGGCGGATGCAGAGGACTATGGGGCGCCGGAACTCATGGGCGAAGGGGTGCTGCACATGAACGACCTGTATTTCTTCTACCGCAACCTGGAACACAATGCCCGCCGCCGCGTGGCGGTTTTCCGGGCGAAACAGGAGAGTCAGGGCAGATAAAAAGGGCGGTGGAAAAGCCATAGGAAGCCGGGTTCCGAGTGTCTCGGTTATTATAATAACCGAGACCTGAGGTTTGGCCCGAACTGACTTAGCCCGCAGCGTAAAACAGGGCGTGTTCAAGGCACTTTTCGAATTTCTGCGGCTTTGGGTTATCCGAGGGGGGGGATACGAAGCCGGAGAAATGCAGTGCATCGGCCCATACCTCGT
>JAHDSS010000396.1 GCA_018432565.1 Kiritimatiellia bacterium | reverse complement strand
TCAGACGGAATACGACGAATCGCTGGCGGTCTATGCCAAGCACGGGCGCGTCAAGGGATTCCGTCCGGGCCGCGCGCCGCTGGAGATGATTCGCCGTCAGTATGACAAGCAGATTCTGGAAGGGCTGCGGGAGCATCTGCTGGCGAAAGGCTACCAGCAGGCCATGAAAGAGCACGGGTTCGAGCCGATCGCGGAAATGAACCTCGAGGAATCGGAGCTGAAGGCGGGGCAGCCGTTTTCGTATTCGGTGACGCTGGACGTGGCGCCGCAGTTTGATCTGCCGGCCTACAAGGGGCTGGAAGTGGATACGCGCAAGGTGGAGATCGCGGACGAGGCGGTGACGGAGGCCGTGGACCGCTATCTGGAAGGCACGGGCAAGTACGAAGACGTGACCGAGCCGCGCCCGGTGCAGGCGAACGACATGGTGGCGGTGGACTACGACGCCACGGTGGACGGCCGGCCCATGGCGGAGGTGTCCGGGAAGGCCAAGGATCTGGCGAGCGGCCGCGATTTCTGGGTGATTGCCAGCGAGGAATATTCCTTTCTGCCGGGGTTCGGACCGCAGCTGGCAGGCCTGAAGCCGGGGGAATCCAAAGAGATTTCGGTGGCGTTTGACGAGCAGTCGCCGATCGAGGATCTGCGGGGCCGGACCGGGGTGTTCCACGCCACGGTGAAGAAGATCCGGGCGCGGAAAAAGCCGGCGCTGGACGAGGCGCTGTTCCAGTCGCTGGGCGTGAAGGACGAGGCGGAGCTGCGCGAGACGTTCCGCCGGATGCTGGCGCGCGAGGCGGATTCGCAGGAGCGCGCCCGCCGCCGCAACCAGGTGCTGGATACTCTGATGAAAACCGCGGCTGTGGACGTGCCGGAGAGCGAGGCGCGCACCGAGACCAATCACATCGTGTACGAGATGGTGAACGAGAACGTCCGCCGCGGCGTGCCGGAGAAGGAAATCCGCGACAACATCGGCAAGATCACGGAATCGGCCCAGGCGGCGGCCGCGGACCGCGTCAAGCTGCGCTATCTGCTGCGGCGGATCGCCCGCGAGGAGAAGATTGCGGTGACCGACGCGGAGGTGACGTCGCTGATGGCGGCGCAGGCGATGCGGTCGGGGCATCGGACGGCGAAGGAATGGCTGCAGGCGGCCAAGCTCAAGGAGAAGGACGTGCGCAAGGGCCTGCGGGAAGACCTGCTGACGACCAAGACGATCGATTTCCTGCTGGAGAGCGCCACGCTGACGGGCGAAGGCGCGGCGGCGCTGCGGCAGGACCAGGACAAGGAGGCGAAGGCATGAAGAAAAGCGGCGGCGAACAATCCTATCTGATTCCGATCGTGGTGGAGCAGACGGGCCGCGGCGAGCGGTCCTATGACATCTATTCGCGCCTGCTGAAGGAGCGGATCATCTTCATCGGTTCGGAGGTCACGGACGATCTGGCGAACCTGGTGGTGGCGCAGCTGCTGTTTCTGCAGAGCGAGGATGCCACCAAGGACGTCAGCGTGTACATCAATTCGCCGGGCGGGTCGGTGACGGCGGGGCTGGCGATCTACGACACGATGCAGTTTCTGAAGTGCGACGTGGTGACCTACTGCGTCGGGCAGGCGGCGAGCATGGGCGCAGTGCTGCTGGCGGCGGGCGCCAAAGGCAAGCGCCACGCGCTGCCCGGCGCGCGCATCATGATCCACCAGCCGTGGGGCGGGGCCCAGGGCGCGGCCAGCGACATCCACATCCAGTCGCAGGAAATCCTGCGCCTGAAGGACTATCTCAACGGCATCCTCGCCCGGCACACCGGCAAGCCCGTCAAGACCGTGGCCAAGGACACGGACCGCGATTTCTTCATGTCCGCGGAGGAAGCGGTGAAGTACGGGCTGGTGGACGACGTGCTGGGCGCGGCCCCTTCGAAGGTGTAGCGCCATGGCCGGCAAAAAAAACCATTCGGCCGAGCCCCGCTGCTCGTTCTGCGGCCGGCCGCGCTCGGCGGTCAAGACGCTGATTGCGGGACCCGACGGTCTGAACATCTGCGACGAGTGCGTGGACATCTGCACCACGGTGCTGCAGCATCCGGACTCCTCCCGGCGCGGGGGCAAGGCCGGTGCCCCGGCGTCGCGCCGCCTGGCCGTGCCCCGGCCCCATGAGATCAAGGCCCGGCTGGACGAGTTCGTGGTCGGCCAGGAGCGGGTCAAGAAGGTCCTGGCCGTGGCGGTCCACAACCACTACAAGCGCGTCAAGTCGCGCCTGGACGGGGACCGGGACGACGACGGGGTGGAGATCGACAAGAGCAACATCCTGATGATCGGTCCGACGGGCAGCGGCAAGACGCTGCTGGCGCGGACGCTGGCGCGGGTGCTGGACGTGCCGTTCAGCATTTCCGACGCCACGACGATCACCGAGGCCGGCTACGTGGGCGAGGACGTGGAAAACGTCCTGCTGCGCCTGATCCGGGCGGCAGACGGCGACATCGCCCGCGCCGAGCTGGGCATTGTGTACATTGACGAGATCGACAAGGTGGCGCGGCGGATGGAAAACGTATCCATCACGCGCGACGTGTCGGGCGAGGGCGTCCAGCAGGGGCTGCTGAAGATCCTGGAGGGGACGGTGGCCAGCGTGCCGCCGCAGGGCGGGCGCAAGCATCCCCAGCAGGAGATGATTCAGATCAACACCGAAAACATCCTGTTCATCTGCGGCGGGGCGTTTGTCGGCATTGACGACATCATCAAGCGCCGTCTGGGCAAGGGGGTGATCGGGTTCGAACACGAGAACCGCGTCCGCGCCTCAGGCGTGCACCCCGTGATGCCCCCGGTGGAGCCGGAGGACCTGATCAAGTTCGGCATGATTCCCGAATTCATCGGGCGCCTGCCGATGGTGGCCGTGCTGGAATCGCTGACCGAAGACGACCTGGTGCACATTCTGACCGAGCCGAAGAACGCGATGATCCGCCAGTACCAGAAGCTGCTGAAGATGGAAGACGTGGACCTGCAGTTCACGGCGGCGGCGCTGCGCGAACTGGCCCGCGAGGCGCTGCGGCGCAGCAC
>JAHDSS010000491.1 GCA_018432565.1 Kiritimatiellia bacterium | reverse complement strand
CGTTAAAAATCGCCGTTGCTACCTTCGCGCCCTTCGCGTCCCTGGCGAGAAACCGTCCGCTCGATCCCCTCTACTTGGACATTGGATATTGAACATTGGATATTGAACATTGCCCCCCCCTTGTCCTCCGTCCTCCGTCCTCCTTCCCCTTCCTGTGTTCCTGTTATTTCCTGCTTTCCTGCTTTGTCCCACCGTCTTCCGTCCTCCGTCATCTGTCCTCCGTCCTCCATCCTCCTGCCCCTTCCTGTGTTCCTGTTATTTCCTGTTTTCCTGCTTTGCCCCACCGTCTTCCGTCCTCCGTCATCTGTCCTCCGTCCTCCTTCCCCTTCCCCTTCCTGTGTTCCTGTTATTTCCTGCTTTCCTGCTTTGTCCCCTCTGTCCTCTGTCCTCTGTTCTCTGTCCTCTGGCCCCTGCCCCCTGGCCTGTTCCTGCAATCGGAAATGCAATCGGAAATGATTTGCCCCCGCCCGCCCCCTTGGGCTAGTCTCGGGGTTTCTACAACATGACAAAGGAGTCTGCTATGTCTCGTTGGATGCTTGCCTTGATCTGCTCGCTGGCCCTCGCCGCCGGCGCCTCCGCCCAAATGGATGATTTGGACGCCCTGCTCGCCGGCCTCGGCGATGAACCCGCCGCCGAAGAAGCGATCGCCGAAGAAGCCGCCCCGGCCGAGGCCCCCGCCGCTGAAGAAGCGGTCGCCGAGCCCGCCATGGATGATCCTTTCGCCGACCTGCTCGGTGATATGCCCGCCGAAGAGCCCGCGGCCGAAGAAGCCGTCGAGGAAATCGCGGAAGAAGCCGCCGCTGTCGAAGAGACGGTCGAAGAACTCCCCGCGGAAGATCCCGCCATGGATGATCCCTTCGCCGACCTGCTCGGCGACATGCCCGCCGATGAACCCGCGGCCGAAGAAGCCGTCGAGGAAATCGCGGAAGAAGCCCCCGCCGTCGAAGAAGTGGCCGAAGAAGCCGTCGAGGAAATCGCGGAAGAAGCCTCCGCTGTCGAAGAGACGGTCGAGGAACTCCCCGCGGAAGAGCCCGCCATGGACGATCCCTTCGCCGACCTGCTCGGCGATATGCCCGCTGATGAGCCCCCGGCCGAAGAAGCCGTCGAGGAAATCGCGGAAGAAGCGGAAGCCGTCGAAGAGGTGGTCGAAGAAGCCGTCGAAGAAACCGCTGAAGACGCCTTCGCGTCCGATCCCCTGGCCGATCTGCTGGGCGAAGCCCCCGTCGAATCCGAAGACGCCCCGGAAATGATCCCCGAAGAAGCCGCCGAAGAAACCGTCGAGGCTGTCGAGGAAGTCGTCGAGGAAGTCGCGGAAGAAGCCTCCGCCGTCGAAGAGGCGATCGAAGCCCCCGCCCCCGAGGTCAAGAAGGACAAGGACGCCCGGAAGGAGTCCAAGAAAGAAGCCAAGGCCGACAAAAAGGCCAAGGACAAGAAAGACGACAAAAAGGCCGACAAGTCCGAGAAAAAGACCGAGCGCAAGCTCAAGCCCCGCGTCGCCGACAAGTCCCCCGAATGGAGCGACCCCGTCCTCTGGTAGGACCCGCGTCCCTCTCCCCGCCGGCGGCCCCCACCGCCGGCTTTTTCATGCCCTGCCCCCCCCCGCCCTCCGACCCCAAGGCCCCCTCCTGTCCATCCGTAAAATCCGTAGCTCACGGCTGTTGCTGGTCGATAGTCGGTGGTCGGTAGTCGGACTTCAGATCTCCGACCTCCGCCCTCCCCCTCCGACCTCGGACCTCGGACCTCGGAACATCCCTTCCCCCTCCCCGCCCCCCCTTGTCCGCCGTAGCCTCGGCGAAGGCGGAAGCCTTGGCGAAGGCGGATCCCCCTCCCGACCTCCGATCCCAAGGCCCCCTCTCGCCAAGCGCGCCAAGTCCGCCAAGAGGCGTTAAAAATCGCCGTTGCTACCTTCGCGCCCTTCGCGTCCCTGGCGAGAATCCCCTCCTACTTGGACATTGGATATTGGACATTGAATATTGGATATTGAATCCTCCCCTCCTTGTCCGCCGCAGCCTTGGCGAAGGCGGATCCCCCCCTATCCCCCCAACTCCACCCATTCCTCCGGCGTATTGATGTTGCGCAGAACGGCCGGATCCTCCACCTCCAGCTCCCGCGCCAGCGGCTTCGCCCACTCATCCACCCGGGCCTCCGCCGCCAGCCCCAGCAACGCCCGCGCCGCCCCCCGCGGCACCCACAGAATGTGTCCCTTTTGGCCCCGATGCACCGGACGCCACACCCGTTCCGGGTCCGACGCCGCCGCCGCCAGCACCGCCCGAACGGTACCCGCCTTCACCCCCGCCGCATCCACCGGCAAAAACAAATAGCCCTCCGCCTCCGGAAACGCCGCGATCCCCGCCTGCAGCGACGTCGCCCGCCCCTGCGCCCAGCGCGGATTCTCCACCGTCGCGGTGTCCGCCGGCAGGCCGCGGCGCACCTCCGCCGCCTGCGACCCGATCACCACGGCCACCGGTTCGCACCCGCCCTCGCGCAGCGCCGACGCCTGCCGCGCCGCCAGCGGCACCCCGTCCGGCCCCGCCAGCAGCGCCTTGGGCCGCCCCATCCGGCTCGACGCCCCCGCCGCCAGCACCATGCCCGCCGTCTTCATCCGTCGGCTCAGGCGCCCCCGGCCCGCTTCAGCGCCACCCGCCGGTACAGGTCCAGATAGCGCTTCGCCGACGCCTCCCAGTCAAACCGAACCGTCATCGCCCGCTCGCGCATCAGCGTCACGTGGCTCGGACGCGATTCCCACGTATCCAACGCCCAGCGGACGGCCTCCAAAAACGCCGGGGCGTCCGACGTGTAGAACTTGAAGCCCGTGCCCGTGCCCTCGCCCGGATTGTACTGCTCCACCGTGTCCTCCAGCCCCCCCGTCGCATGCACCACCGGCAGCGCCGCATACCGCAGCGAATACATCTGCGTCAGCCCGCACGGCTCGAACAGCGACGGCATCAGGAAAAAGTCCGCCCCCGCCTGGATCCGGTGCGCCAGCTCGTTCGAGTAGCCGATCTCCACCCCGACCCGTCCCGGAAACGCCTGCGCCAGCCCCCGGAAAAACGCCTCGTCCGCCGCCTCCCCCGCCCCCAGCACCGCCAGTTGCATCCGGCTCCCGGCCAGCGCCTGCGGCAGCACCTCGCGCATCAGCCCCGTCCCCTTCTGCCACGTCAGCCGCGACACCACCCCGAACAGCGGCACCCCCGCATCCGACGCCAGCCCCAGCTGCGACTGCAGCTCCTGCTTGCACAGCCCCTT
>JAHDSS010000247.1 GCA_018432565.1 Kiritimatiellia bacterium | reverse complement strand
GGCTTGGCCTTGGGAAAGGCCTTTTTCACGGCGGCCAGGGAGTCGTTGAGGGGTTTGCGGTTGATCATGGGTCAGGTCTCCTTATGGAATGTTGGAATGATGGAAGAATGGAATGCGAAGAGAAGTTTTCCACAGTGTGGAAAACTTTTTTCCATAGCGTGGAAAAATCATAAGGACGTGCATCTGGTTTTCCATGAAACGGGATCTCGATGGAGATGCTGGATGGCGACGACCAAAATAGCTTTCGGGCGAAGCTGGTAGAGAACCGCATATGGAAAGCGGTTAAGCCGGCATCGGCGGGTGTGTGCGGAGAGGGGAGCCCAGGCGGTTGGATATTGCAGAATGCGGTTCAAGGTGCGCCTGACTTCCGCGGCGAATTCCATGCCCAAGCCATCCCGCTGCTGTTCGTAATACGCGATGGATTCAGTGAAATCCGCTTCGGCGGCGTGTAGAAAGTCGAGCGTCACTTCGCGTATTTCTTCTCGATTTTCTCGAATACCATGGCCGCCGGGGTGGCCGCAATCTCGCCGCGGTCGAAGGCGGCAATCCGATTCTCCGCCTCCTTGGCCCAAGCGGAATCATTGGCCTTCCGTTCCGGGGTGTCAAAACTGGAGAGGATTCCTTCCACCAGTTCCGCGCGCTCACTGGCGGGAAGTTGCGCGGCCGTATCCAATAAAAGCTTGGTTGCAGATGTCATGGCTACCTCATGTCAGAAAGCCTACCTCAGACTGCATTCGCGGGCAAGCCAACGCAGCGGCGAGACATGCCCATCACCCCGTAATCCGGTCCACGATGGGGCGGGGGGAGGCAACAGGCTTTTCGGTGATCTCGAAAGCCTTTTCGACATAGGTCATGGCCTGGGCGAGTTTTTCCTCGGAGTTGGCGTGGAGGGTGACGAGGGGCTGGCCTTTTTCGACCTGGTCGCCGATCTTGGCGAGGGCGGAGGTGCCGACGCCGTAGTCGATGACGTCGTCGGTTTTCTGGCGTCCGCCGCCGAGCACGAGGACGGCGCGGCCGATGGATTCGGCGTCCACCCTGGCGAGAAATCCGGCGGCGGGGGCCGCGTAGGGGCGGACGATGGAGGCCTGCGGCAGCTTGGTGAGATCGTCGAGGGCGGAGACATCGGCACCGTGGAGGGCGGCCATTTCCTTGAATTTCTCGAAGGCGGCGCCGGAGGCGATGATCTGCTTCAGGATGCCGGTGGCCTCTTCGACGGTGGCGGCCTTGTTGCCGAGGACGAGCATTTCGGCGGTGAGGGCGAGGGTGATGTTCATCAGGTCGTCGCCGGCGTGCTGCCCTTGCAGGCATTCCATGGATTCGATGATTTCGAGCGCGTTGCCGGCGGTGCGGCCGAGGGGCTGGTTCATGTCCGTGAGCAGGGCCACCATGCCCTTGTTCATGGCCTTGCCGACGCGGACCATGGACTGGGCGAGGGCGGTGGCGTCTTCGACGGTGCGCATGAAGGCGCCGGTGCCCCACTTGACGTCGAGGACGAGGGAATCGATGCCCTCGGCCATCTTCTTGCACATGATGGAGGCGGTGATGAGCGGGATGGAGGCGACGGTGCCGGTGACATCGCGCAGGGCGTAGAGTTTCTTGTCGGCCGGGGCGATTTCGCCGGTCTGGCCGATCATCGAGAACCCGCACTTGTGGATGGTGGCGATGAAGTCGGCTTCGGAGAGATTGACGTTGAAGCCGGGGATGGATTCGAGCTTGTCGAGGGTTCCGCCGGTGATGCCGAGGCCGCGGCCGGAAATCATGGGGACGGCGAGTCCGGCGCAGGCGGCGAGCGGGGCGAGAATCAGCGAGACCTTGTCGCCGATGCCGCCGGTGGAATGCTTGTCCACCTTGGGCAGCGCGATGGACGAGGTGTCCACCATGGCGCCGGAGTGCATCATGGTGTCGGTGAGGACGGCGGTTTCCTCGGGGGTCATGCCCTTGAGATAGATCGCCATGGCCATGGCGGCCATCTGGTAGTCGGGGATGGTGCCGGCCGTGTAGCCGTTGAGGAAGAAGCGGATTTCCTCGTCGGTGAGGACCTGGCCGTCGCGTTTTTTCTCAATGATCCATTGGGGTACCATGGGGGGCTCCTTGAAATCTCAATTTCCAATATTCAATATCCAACAACCAAGTCAGGCATAAGGCAAAAACCACGGATGGACACGGATGGGCACAGATTGGGACTGGGCGTATCCATGTTCATCTGTGTCTATCCGTGGTTGATCAAGCTTCTAGACAAACGACGC
>JAHDSS010000006.1 GCA_018432565.1 Kiritimatiellia bacterium | reverse complement strand
CGCGACGGTTGACGATGCGGGAGGGGATGCGGACGGTGACGGGCTGACGAATCTCGACGAACACGGGTATCAGACAGATCCCTGGCAGGCCGATCCGGACGGCGACGGATTGAGCGACTATGACGAGGTCGTGACGCACGGGACGGATCCGTTTGATGCGGACACGGACGGCGACGGGCTGAACGACGGTGCGGAAACGGCGCTGGGCACCGATCCGCTGGATGCGGACACGGACGGCGACGGCCTGCCGGACGCCTGGGAAGTGCTTCAAGGAACAAATCCTCAGGTGGCCGATGCGGATGCCGATCCGGACGGGGACGGGCTGACGAATCTGGAGGAGATGAACGCGGGGACCGATCCGTATGAGGCCGACACGGATGGCGACGGGCTGACCGACCGGGAAGAGATCGAGACGCACGGGACGGATCCGGTGTCGGCGGACACGGATTCAGACGGCCTGCCGGACGGCTGGGAAGTCACAAACGGTTTGGATGCGCGTTCGGACGGAGGGCTGTCTCACGGGCTGGCGGCGTGGTGGACGTTCGACGAAGGCGAAGGGTCCGTCGCGAGCAACCGCCTGTCGCCGAACTGGCCGGGGGCGCTGCAGCAGATGGCGGCGAGCAACTGGGTGTCGGGCCGCAACGGAGGGGCGCTGGGGTTCGAGGGCAGCAACGCCCATGTGGCGGTGAGCCAGGCGGGCGAGGCGGTGGTGACGGGTGCGCCATTCACGGTGACGGCGGTGATCTGGCTGGAGGCGGGGGCGACGTCGGGAGTCCCGACGGTGATCTCGGACGGCGCCTTCGCCGATCCGTACTGGCCGGGTTTCACGCTTCGCTGCCAGGAGGCGGGCGATCATCTGGCGGCCATCGCGGGCAGTGTTTCCGAACCGTACGCGCTGCTGGTGCGGACCAACTGGGCGGCGTTCGGGGCGGGCCGCTGGGCGGATGTGGCGCTGGCGCACGACGGGGCGGCGGCGCGGCTGTACGTGGACGGGCGCCTGGTGTCGGGTTCGTCCAATGTCTTCGAGGCGGCGGAGCGGGAGAACCTGCTGATCGGGATGGGGCACGTGAATGCGGCGTCATCGTACTGGAAGGGGAAGATCGACGACGTGCGGATTTACCGGGCGGCGCTGGACGAGACGGAACTGGCGGAGGTGAACGACTGGCTGGGGGATGCGGACGGTGATGGACTGGGCAACGGGGAGGAATGGGAGCGGGGAACGGACCCGAACAGCGCAGACACCGACGGCGACGGGCTGGGCGATTACGAGGAAGCGCTGATTCACGGGACCGATCCGCTGTTGGCGGACACGGATGGCGACGGAATGCCGGATGCGTGGGAACTGGCGAACGGGCTCGATCCGCAGGTGGACGATGCGGCGGGGGACGCGGACGGCGACGGGCTGACCAACCTGCAGGAACACGGTCACGGCACGGATCCGAAGAATGCCGATCCGGACAGCGACGGGCTGAACGACTATGACGAAGTCGTGACGCACGGGACGGATCCGTTCGATGCGGACACGGACGACGACGGACTGACGGACGGGGAGGAAGTCGCGCTGGGCACCGATCCGCTGGATGCGGACACGGACGGCGACGGGCTGCCGGACGCCTGGGAAGCGGCGATGGGCACCGATCCGACAACGGCCGATGCGGATGCCGATCCGGATGGCGACGGGCTGACGAATCTCGAGGAGATGAATGCGGGGACCGATCTGTTCGAGGCGGATACGGACGGAGATGGCCTGACCGACCGGGAAGAGATCGAGACGCACGGGACCGATCCGCTGTCGGCGGACACGGATTCAGACGGCCTGCCGGATGGATGGGAAGTCACGAACGGATTGGATGCGCGGTCGGACGGCGGTCTGTCGCACGGGCTGGCGGCGTGGTGGACGTTTGACGGCGGGGCGGCCATGGTTGTCACGAACCGGGTTTCGACGAACTGGCCGGGGGTGCTGCAGCAGATGGCGGCAAGCAACCGGGTATCGGGCCGCAGCGGGGGGGCGCTGCAGTTCGACGGCAGCAACGACTATGTGGCGATGAGCCAGGCGGGCGGGGCGGTGGTGACGGGCGCTCCGTTTACGGTGACGGCGGTGATCTGGCAGGATTCCGCGGGGACGCAGGCGTATCCCACCGTGATATCGGACGGCCAGCTGATTCTGACGAACCGGTGGCCGGGATTCGCGCTGCGGTACTGGAGCAGCCGGGACTGGCTGACGGGCTATGCGGGCCATACCAATGCCGCCGTGGCGGCGGTGAGGGCGACCAACTGGCTGGCCGGCCATGCGGGCCGCTGGGCGGACGTGGCGCTGGCGCATGACGGGACCGCGGCACGGCTGTACGTGGACGGCAAGGAAGTGCATGCCGCTCCCCAGGCGTTTGATGCCTTCCCGCAGCCGGAATTGCTGATCGGCGCGGGGCATGTCAATTCATCGGCATCGTACTGGAAGGGCAAAATCGACGATGTGCGGATCTACCGGACGGCGCTGGGCGAGACGGAACTGGCCGAGGTGAACGACTGGCTGGGGGATGCGGACGGCGACGGGCTGGGCAACGGGCCGGAATGGGAGCGGGGAACAGACCCGAACAGCGCGGACACGGATGGCGACGGGCTGGGCGATTACGCGGAGGCACTGATACACGGGACGGATCCGCTGTCGGCGGACACGGACGGCGATGGGATGCCGGATGCCTGGGAGCTGGCGAACGGGCTGGATGCGACGGCAGACGATGCAGAGGGGGACGCGGACAGCGACGGGCTGACAAACGAGGAGGAATACGCCGAAGACACGGATCCGCAGGCGGCCGATCCGGACGGCGACGGACTGACCGACGGGGAGGAAGCGGCGCTGGGCACGGATCCGTTTGATGCGGATACGGACGGCGACGGACTGACCGACGGCACGGAAACGGCGCTGGGGACCAATCCGCTGTCGGCGGACACGGACAGCGACGGGCTGCCGGATGCCTGGGAGGCGGTCCGGGGTACGGACCCGAATACGGCCGATGCGGATGCCGATCCGGACGGCGACGGGCTGACAAACGAAGAGGAATACGCGGAAGGGACCCACCCGCGGCGCATGGATACGGACGTCGATGGCATGCCGGACGGCTGGGAGGCGGACCATGGACTGGATCCGCTGGTGGCGGATGCGCATCTGGATGCCGACGGCGATGGACTTTCCAATTTGCAGGAATATCAGATCGGCACCGATCCCCAGGATCCGGACACGGACGGCGACGGAATGCCGGACGGCTGGGAGGCGGAAAACGGACTGCTCGCGGGGCTGGACGATGCGGCCGCGGACGCGGACGGCGATGGATTGACCAACCTGGAGGAATACGGTCTCGGGACGGATCCGCAGGGGGCCGACACCGACGGGGATGGATTGACCGATGGAGAGGAACCCGGCACCCACGGCACCAATCCGCTGCGGATGGATACGGACGGCGACGGTCTGCCGGATGGCTGGGAACTGGATTACAGTTTTGACCCGTGCTCCGACGGCGGCCTGTCGCAGGGCTTGGCGGCGTGGTGGACGTTTGACGGCGGGGCGGGTGCGGTTGCATCCAACCGGCTTTCGACCAACTGGCCAGGGGTGCTGCAACACATGACGGATGCCGCCTGGGTGGCGGGGCGCGGAAAGGGCGGGGCGCTGGCGTTCGACGGGATGGATGACGTGGTGGCGGTGAGCCAGGCGGGCGGGGCGGTGGTGACCGGCGCGCCGTTTACGGTGACGGCGGTGATCTGGCACGATCCCGCGGGGACGCAGGCGCTTCCCACCGTGGTATCGGACGGGCAGCTGATCCTGACGAACCGGTGGCCGGGATTTGCGCTGCGGTACTGGAGCAGCCGGGACTGGCTGACGGGGTATGCGGGCAGCACCAATGCCGCCGTGGCGGCGGTAAGGGCGACCAACTGGCTGGCCGGCCATGCGGCACGCTGGACGGACGTGGCGCTGTCGCACGACGGGACCGCGGCGCGGCTGTACGTGGACGGGCGGGAAGTGCATGCCGCGATTCAGGCGTTTGATGTGTTCCCGCAGACGGAGTTGCTGATCGGGATGGGGCACGTGAATGCGTCGGCTTCGCACTGGAAGGGAAAAATCGCCGATGTGCGGATCTATCGGGCGGCGCTGGGGACGAACGAACTGGCGGCGGTCAACGACTGGCTGGGGGATGCGGACGGCGACGGGCTGTCCAACGGGCGCGAATGGGAGCTGGGCACGCATCCCCGGGATCCGGATTCCGATGCCGATGACGACGGCTTGCCCGATGCGTGGGAATCGGCCAACGGCTTGAATCCCCTGCTGGACGACTCCGCGGAGGACGCGGATGGAGACGGGTTGACCAATCGGGAGGAATTCGAATACGGCACGGATCCGCAGGAATCCGATGCCGATGGCGATGGATTGAACGACTATCAGGAAATCATCGTGCATGCCACCAGTCCGTTTGATGCGGACAGCGATTCCGACGGCCTGAGCGATTACGCGGAAGCGGTCACCCTGGGCACCGATCCGCTGAAGCCGGATTCGGATGACGACGGGCTTCCGGATGCGTGGGAGGCGGATGCCGGCTTGAACCCCCTGTCCGACGCAGGCGACCAAGGCGCGCTGGGCGATCCGGACGAGGACGGGCTGACGAATCTCGAGGAGATGAACGCGGGGACCGATCCGCTGGAGGCCGATACGGACAGCGATGGGCTGACCGACCGGGAAGAGATCGAGACGCACGGGACGGACCCGCGGTCGGCGGACACGGATTCGGACGGCCTGCCGGATGCCTGGGAAGTCGCGCACGGATTGAATGCGCGATCGGACGGCGGCGTTCCGTACGGATTGGCGGCGTGGTGGACGTTTGACGGGGGGGTGTCCACGTTCGTCACGAACCGGGTATCCACGAACTGGCCGGGGCTGCTGCAGCAGATGGCGGCGAGCAACTGGGTGTCGGGCCGCAGCGGCGGGGCGCTGGGATTCGAGGGCAGCAACGCCCATGTGGCGGTGAGCCAGGCGGGCGGGGCGGTGGTGACGGGAGCGCCGTTCACGGTGACGGCGGTGATCTGGCAGGAGGCGGGGGCGACGTCGGGGGTTCCGACGGTGATCTCGGACGGTGCCTTTTCTGATCCGTACTGGCCGGGCTTCACGCTTCGCTGCCAGGAGGCGGGCGATCATCTGGCGGCCATCGCGGGCAGTGTTTCCGAGCCGTACGCGCTGCTGGTGAAGACCAACTGGGCGGTGTCCGGGGCCGGCCGCTGGGCGGACGTGGCGCTGGCCCACGACGGGACCGTAGCGCGGCTGTACGTGGACGGGTGCCTGGTGTCGGGATCGTCCAATGTCTTCGAGGCGGCGGAGCGGGAGGATCTGCTGATCGGGATGGGGCACGTGAACGCGGCGTCATCGTACTGGAAGGGAAAAATCGATGACGTGCGGATTTACCGGACGGCACTGGGCGAGACGGAACTGGCGGAGGTGAACGACTGGCTGGGGGATCCGGACGGCGACGGACTGGGCAACGGGCCGGAATGGGAGCGGGGAACGGACCCGAACGATGCGGACACGGACGGCGACGGGCTGGGCGATTACGAGGAAGCGCTGATTCACGGGACCGATCCGCTGTCGGGGGACACGGACGGCGACGGGATGCCGGATGCGTGGGAACTGGCGAACGGGTTGAACGCGACGGTTGACGATGCGGGAGGGGATGCGGACGGTGACGGGCTGACGAATCTCGACGAACACGGGTATCAGACAGATCCCTGGCAGGCCGATCCGGACGGCGACGGGCTGAATGACTACGCCGAGGTGGTGACGCACGGGACGGATCCGTTCGATGCGGACACGGACGGCGACGGGTTGAGCGATTACGCGGAAGTCATGACGCACCAAACGAACCCGCTGCTGGAGGATACGGACAGCGACGGGCTGCCGGATGGATGGGAAGCGGCGAAGGGCACGGACCCGAACGCGGCG
>JAHDSS010000372.1 GCA_018432565.1 Kiritimatiellia bacterium | reverse complement strand
GAGTTGAATTCGGCGGTGCCCTGGGAGAAGACGGCTTCGTAGCGGTCGAAGTCGGGGGCGAGGGGCTGGCAGGCGGGGGACCAGGCGCGGTCGGTGTCCACTTCGCGCAGGAAGAAGAAGAAGCCGTGGGCGTCCCGGGCGGCGTCTTCGCGCCAGCGGGTGAGGTCGATGTCGTTCCATCGGGAGTAGCCGGCGCCGGCGTTGGTGACCATGACATGGTAGGCGCCGTTGGTGAGGAGGTGGACTTCGGGGACGGGGGTGTCGGGGGTGTCGAAGACGCGGTACATGGCCTGGAAGGAGTCGTCGGAGCGGCCGCCGGCGGTTTCGGCGACGGCGGCGGTGGCGCGGACGCGAGGGCGGGCGAGGGGGATGCGTTCCTGGAGGAGGAGTAGGCAGGACTGGAGGTGGGGGTCGGCCATGAAGCGGCGGGGCATGGGCTGGCCGAGGAGCAGGTGGTCGAGGGCGAGCAGGCTCATGCCGCTGTGGTGGGCCATCCAGGAGCGGACGATGGCGAAGGGTTCGCCGGCGGGGATGCGGGCGGGGGTGTGGTCGATGGCTTCGTAGAGGCCGAAGCGTCCGACGGCGCCGTCGGCGGCGAGGCGGCGGAGGTTGCGGGCGGCGGGGCGGGGGGCGACCATGAGGGCCATGGCGGCGGCGTAGGGGGCCATGACGAGGTCGTCGGCGAGGCCGCGTTTCATGCCGAGGGTGGGAATGCCGAAGGGGCGGTACTGGTAGACGCGATGGGCGTCGACCTGGTTGTAGCCGGATTCGGAGATGCCCCAGGGGATGCCGGCGCGTCGGGCGTAGCGGATCTGGCGGCGGACGGATTCGCGGCAGGTTTCGTGCAGGAGGGTGCCGGCGTAGGAGGGCATGACGAGCATGGGCATGAGGTACTCGAACATGGAGCCGCTCCAGGAGGCGAGGACGGGGGCGCCGCCGCCGGGGGCGAGGCGGCGGCCGAGGTGGAACCAGTGTTCGAGGGGGAGCTGACCGCGGGCGACGCCGACGAAGCTGGCGAGGCGGCATTCGGAGGCGAGCAGGTCGTAGTAGCCGGGGTCGCGGACGTGGGATTCGAGGTTGTAGCCGATGGAGAGGAGGTGGCGTTTGGCGTCGTAGAGGAAATCGAGATCGTTGTCGGCGAGTTCGGCGCACTGGTCGCGGAGGGCCTGGAGGGCGGCGATGCGTTCGGCGGCGCGTTCGCTGGCGAGGCGGAAGTGGTCGGCCCATCGGGATTCGCCGGGGGTGCCCGGGGGCAGGAGGGCATCGCGCCGCTGGTGGAGGGTGGCGAGGGCGCGCAGGGCGGGGAGGGTGTCGAGCTCGCGGCGGGCGGCGTCGGGCAGCGCGGAGGGATCGTCGTCGGCCCAGGGGGCGAAGCGGCGCAGTTCGCCGGCGAAGTCGTCGAGCTGGGCCTGGAGGGCGTCGCGCCAGAAGGCGGTTTCGGGATCGGGGGCGAGGGTGTCGGCCAGCGCCGCGGCGTCGGCGGCCAGGGTATCGAGCAGGCGGAGGCTGTCGCGCAGGGAGGGGGGGGCGTCGGCGAGGGCGCCGCGCCAGGCCTGCACGGCGCGGCGGGCGCGCTGGATGGCGGCGGCATCGAGGGAGCGGCGGCGTGCGGCGGCGTGGAGTTCTTCGAGGAGGACATCGGCGGTATCGGCGAGGCCGTCGCGCCAGGCGGGGGGGAGGACGGGGGCGTCGATCGATTCGGCGAGGCCGGCGCGGAGAACGATGAGCATGCCGGTGAGGTTGCCGCTGTCCACGGTGGAGACATAGAGCGGGTGGAGAGGCTTGAGGGAGCGGGTGTCGTACCAGTTGTAGAAGTGCCCGCGGTAGCGTTCGAGGCGATCGAGAGTTTCGAAGGTGTTCCGGATGCGGGCGGCGAGGCGTCCGGGGGAGAGATAGCCGAAGTCGGCGGCGGCGAGGGTGCCGGCAAGAGCCATGCCGATGTTGGTGGGCGAGGTGCGGTGGGCGGCGGCTTCGGGGGATTCCTGGAAGTTGTCGGGGGGGAGCCAGTGGGAGCCGGGGCCGGTGAAATGATCGAAGAATGCCCAGGTGCGGCGGGCGATGCGGCGCAGGAAGCGGCGCTGGACGGCGTTGAGCGGGTTGCCGCGGGGGGGGCGGGTGACGCTGATGGTCCAGGCGGCGACGGGAGACAGGAACCACGCGCCGCAGAGGGCGAGCAGAACGGGGGGCGGGGGCGTGTCCGGCAGAAGGGCGGGGGCGGCGGCGAAGGCGGCGGCGAGAGCCGGTTCGCCGGCCATTTTGTACAGGACGTGGGGCAGGGAGGTGCGGGCGGTTTTTTCGGTATGGCTGGCGGTCTGCCATTCGAGGAGGTGGCGGCCGGTGTGCAGGCGAATGAAGACGCGGACGATGGCGTCGAGATAGACGAGGGCGTGATGCGGTGTGAACAGCAGTTCCAGGAGGTCGAGGGCCCAGCCGCGGGCTTCGGCGGCGGCGGCCTTGCGCAGATGGACGGTGAGGGGCACCTGGCGGCCCTTGAGGAGGAGGGCGCGGCCGGAGCGCAGGGCGGCGGGCAGGACGAAGGCGACCAGCAGGCCGCCGATCCAGAAGGGGGCGGCGGCGGGCGCGGCAAGGGCGGCGCCGCCGAGGGCGAGAAGCCAGGCCAGGGGGAGGAGGCTGCGGCGCAGGTTGTCGAAGATCATCCAGCGGGCGAGGCGCCCGAGGGGATTGGGGACGCGGCGGCCGTCCGGGGCGGGCACGCGCGGCAGCAGCCAGCTCGCGATCTGCCAGTCGCCGCGCGTCCAGCGGTGGCGGCGGTTGACGTCCACCAGATAGCGGGAAGGCTCGTTCTCGACGAGTTCGACATCGCTGAGAAATCCGCAGCGGGCGTGGCAGCCTTCGATGAGGTCGTGGCTGAGGATGCGGTTGTCGGGGAAGCGGTCGCGGGTGGCGGCGTGGAAGGCGTGGATGTCATAGATGCCCTTGCCGACGAACTGGCCGCGGCCGAAGAAGTCCTGATAGACGTTGGCGACTTCGCGGGTGTAGGGGTCGATGCCGACTTCGCCGGCGAGCAGGCGGGAGAAGAACGACTGTCGGGCGGAGGTGAGGCTGACGGCGAGGCGGGGCTGGAGAATGGCGTAGCCGGAGGTGACGAGGCGGGAGGCGGGATCGAGGCCGGGGCGGTTGAGCAGGTGGGCCATGGCGCCGGCGAGGCGGGCGGCGGAGCCGGGCGGGAGCTGCGTATCGGTGTCGAGGGTGATGGCATAGCGCATGTCGCGCAGGCGGGCCGGATCGCCTTCGATGAGGGCGAAGGCATCCGTGCGGCCCTCCACGACGAGCCGGTTGAAATCGTCGAGCTTGCCGCGCTTGCGTTCGCGGCCCATCCACTTGCCTTCGGC
Source organism: Kiritimatiellia bacterium (assembly GCA_018432565.1). Taxonomy (GTDB): domain Bacteria; phylum Verrucomicrobiota; class Kiritimatiellia; order CAIQIC01; family Lenti-01; genus JAAZFE01. Next base: position 4,696 of record JAHDSS010000372.1, on the reverse strand, counting down.
GGGGTTCCAGGTGCGCGGGCGGTGGAGGAGGAAAAAGCGGGGTTCGCCGTCAGGGGCGTGGCGGCGGTTGAGGCGGCGGATGCCCTGGGCGGCGGCATCGATCCAGGCGCGGTCGGCGGGCAGGGTTTCGGTGTCGGCGTCGGGGAAGTCCGTCAGCAGGGCGAACTGCAGATTGGGGATGGGGTTGGCGAGAAAGCGGATTTCGAGATCTTCGAGGAGGCGGGCGGAGGCGGCGGGGGGGCCGAGGAAGGTGGGGACCACGACGATGGTGCGCTGGTCGTCGGGGAGGCCCTTGTCGAAATCGAGGCTGGGGAGGGAGTCGGGCGGCACGCAGATGGTGAGCAGCCAGTTGACGATGGAGAGGGCGGGCCGGGTGAGGGCGAAGGCGGTGACGGCCAGCAGGAGGGCGCCGCCCCACGACGGCAGGGCGCAGGCGAGCAGCGCGGCGAACGGCAGCGTCAGCAGGGCGGTGAGCGAGACAAACGCCGTCAGATAGAGCGCGAGGGGGCGGCGTTTCAGGAAGCGGCCGAGGCGTCGGAAGACGGGAATCGGACAGCGGAGGCGGCGTTCGAGATCGCGGCGGCCGGCATCCACGAGAAAGTAGCCCACGTGGCACTCGCGCCGGTCGGCGCCGGCCTGGCGGCGCTCGGCGGCCATGGCGACGACGGTTTCGGCGACGTCCACCTCGGAGCGCCGGGCGTGGCGGGCGAGTTTTTCGACCTGGGTGCGGTAGCGGTTGCGGGTGCGGAAATCCATCAGCGGATGGACGCCGGTGGGATCGCGCCGCAGGATGGCCTCGGTGGCGCTCAGGGATTCGACGAATTCCTTCCAGTCCACGGCGGCGAGCGCGCGCATGCTGGTGATGGAGTTGCCGGTGGTGACGTGGTTGGCGGCCTGGGCCTGGTTTTCGCCCTGCTGGGTGTGATCGATGGACTGGCCGTGCTCGGCGAGTTCCTGTTCGATCCAGTTGAGAGCCAGGCCGAGGGCGGGATTGACGCCGTCGATGTTGGCGACCAGTTCGGAGACAAACGGCGGGGTGAGGGCGGGGGCGGCGCGGACGAAATCGCCGAGGGTGGTGACGAACTGGCGCGGATTGGATTCGACGACCTGGAGGAAGCGATTGGCCCAGACGAGGGCGGCGTCGCGCTGGCTGCGGCGCCAGGCGATGCGCTGGGCGACGAGGTGGAGGTTTTCGATCAGCGACAGCCGCAGCATGATGGGGACGGCCCAGAGTTCGCCGAGGGAGAGGGGATGGACGGTCTGGTAGGCGCGGATGAAATGCGAAAGGTTGTCGGGGTCCACCTGGCCGTCGCTGTGGCGGACGAGTTCCATGACGACATCGTAGATGCGGGGAAATCCCCGGCGGGGCCCGGCGGTCAGGCGGGGCAGTTCGCGGCTGTAGCCCGGCGGCAGGTGGACGCGGGCCAGTTCGATCTGCTCCTGGATCAGGTGATAGTTGTCGAGCAGCCACTCGGCGGCGGGGGCGATGCGGGAGCCGCGGCGCACGCTTTCGGCAATGATCTCGTGGCAGCGGTGGATTTCGTCGGCGCTTCTGGAGAGCTGATGAAGCAGCTTTTCCGGCTTGCGCACCACTTCGACCTGGTGGTTGCGGGCGAGGATCTTCGCGTAGTTCTCGAGCTGGTTGACGCCGAAGAGTTCGGCGCGGAGGGTCATTTCGTCCGGGGAGGGCGGCTGGAGATCGGGGCGGGCGGCGCGGGCTTTGTGGATCCACCCCTTCAAGCGGAGCCGCTTCCAGATGGACGGCTCGCCGTTCCGATGACGGCGGACAGGCGATTTGGACGCGACAGGCTTCTTCGAGGTCTTCAACATCGGAGCGATTCTAGGAAGGATGCCCCCGGGCATCAATCCTCAAATCCGGCCGGGCCGGAGCCCGGAGACAGGGTTAGCCCGCATAGTGCATCAAAACCGGAAAGCCACCACGGATAGCGCGGATGGCACGGATGGAGAGCGCGGCAACGATCAAGCCCTCTTGTCGGGCCAACCGGCTTCGGTGTGCGTAGCTCCGCCGGTCTATATCGCCTCCTTATTCACACAGCCGACACGTGCCGGAACGATATCCGTCAGAAGGTTCGGGGTTCGACTCCCTTCAGGTACGCTGTTTTTGTGCCGGTTTGGCAATGCAGGCGCCGGAGGCAAGGGGCCGTTCTCGTGATGGGAGCACGCCCCCGAGGTTAGGGGGGATTGGAATCAGGGCGTGCCGAGGAGGGCCTTTTTCAGGGAGGCCTGGGCGGGGGTGTCGCCGAGCCAGATGGCAAAGAGGGCTTTTTTGAGGTTGAGACCGGGGAGAGTGCCGAGGGCCTGGTCTTCGTAGGCGGCGGGATCTTCCTTGCCGCTTTTTTTGCGGTAGGTGGTGGTGAGTCCGTCGGGGCCGTAGGCCATCAGGACGATGTCGCCCTTGCGGAAGACGGTGTCGTCGAACTGGGCGAGGAAGTCCGGGGTCTTGGCGCATTCGTAGCCGGACTTGGCGGCCTTGGCAAAGCCGCCGGTGGTGGTTTCGACGAACCGCTTGCGGTTGATGAGGCCGCTCTTGAGGGTCAGGACGAGCTGCATGGGCTGATCGGCCTCGATGAGGGTCTTGGCGTCGGCGCCCTTCAGGTCGGGGGGCACGAGCAGGTCGAGCTCGTACATGGCGCCCAGGATGGGCTTGGTGCGCAGGCCGCTGCCGTTGGAGACGAGGTCGGCGGCGCCGGCGGTGACGGCGAAGGCGGCGAGGGCGGCGAGGGCGGTTTGGATCAGGCGGGGTTTCATGGGGTTCCTTTCGGTTGGGGTTGGGGGTGTTCGGGGGGAGAACGGACGGGACGGAGGGCGTCGAGGGCCTGGAGGAACTTCTGTTCGATGGCGGGCCAGGCGTATTCGCGGGCGACAAAGTCGCGACCGCGTTTCCCGAGTTCGGCGCGGGCGTCGGGATGATCGAGGAGGAAGAGGAGCTGGGTTTCGAAATCGGGGTAGTGGCGGAACCAGAGGCCGGCGCGGGCGGCGCGGCACTGGTGGACGAGGACGCGGCTTTGGGCGTGGACGAGGCCGGGGGTGCCGGCGAGGAAGGCTTCGAGAAGGACGATGCCGAAGCTTTCGTTGACGGAGGGGTGGATGAAGGCGAGGGCGCCGGCCATGGCGTCGTGTTTTTCCTGTTCGCTGACGAATCCGGCGTCGAGGAGGTGGGGCCGGAGGGCGGGGGGGGCGTCAATGGCGCCGGACCCGGTGAAGACGAGATGAATGTCGCGGCGGGTGCGTTCGCGGAAGGTGTTCAGGTAATCGCAGAGGAGGGGGGTTCCCTTGAGGGGTTCGCGGCGGCCGGAGTAGAGGACGTAGGGGGCGGAGAGGCCGCGGCGGGCGGCGAAGGCGGAGGGGTCGGCGTCGAAGGGATCGAGGCCCATGCCGACGATGCGGGAGCGGGTGTCGGGGATGCCGAAGAGTTCGGCGGCGAGTTCGCGTTCGGCTTGGGAATTGAACAGGCAGCCGGCGACATCGCGGAAGAGCTGTTTCATGCAGGCGAGGCGGGCGAAGGGTTCGTCATGGAGGCAGGGGATGAGCAGCGTTTTTTCGGGGTGGGCGGCGGCGGCGAACCAGGCCAGACCGAAGAGGTAGGGGCCGGTGAGGATGGCGCGGTAATCGGCAACGCGCCGGTCGAGGTGGGCCATCAGGGCGGAGGAGCAGACGCCGTTGCGGAGCCAGCGCAGCTCGTCGTCGGGGGAGACGGGATGGCCGCGATCAATGGCCTGCTGGATGCGCAGGAAGTCGGCGGTGTTGCGCTCGTCCACGGGGAAGAAATGGACGTTCATGCCGTCGATGGTCTTCCGGCCGGGGGGCAGGGTGTTTTCCCAGGTGTAGTGGCTCTGGGCGCAGGTGGTGAGGAAATCGACGGCGAAACCGCGGGCGGCGGCGTGGGTGGCGAGGTTTTTGAGCAGGGTTTCGGCGCCGCCGACCGCGCCTTCGCCGGCGAAACGGGGGCAGACGAAAGCGAGGCGGTCAGGGGCCATGGGGGCGGGTCTGGGCTTCCAGTTCGGCGATGCGCTGTTCGAGGGCGGCGAGTTTGGAGGCGGTCTGGTCCTCCATGCCCTCGAGGGCGGTGACGACCAGGCCGTTGACCTGGTTCTGCTGGGACCAGAGGCGGTAGGTGTAGAACTTGAGGAGCTTCCAGACGGTTTTCTTGAAGGCGACGAGGAGGGGGCCGAGGAAGCGGCGGCGTTCGTGGATTTCGTAGTCGGAGATGTCCACGAAGACGGCTTCGCGCAGGCAGGTGAGATAGAAGGCGATGAAGTCGTCGGAGGCGCGCAAATGGACGAGGTTGGTGCGTTCGGCGCGGGCGACGCGGGCATCGGCATAGAGACCGTCGGCCATTTTGCGGTCCACGGTGGCCTGCAGGTCGGCGACGAGGCGGTCCACGTCGAATCCGGGGGCGCCGATGGAAAGGGCGGGGGTGTCAGTCATGGGGGAACTCTACTCCGTCGGCAGGGGGCGGTGTCAAGGCGGGAGGGGGGTGGAGGACGATTGGATGAAGCGGACGATGCGGGCGGCCAGGCCGGGGTGGCCGGTTTCGAGGGGCAGGACATGGCCGGCGCCGGGTTGTTCGACGAGTTCGGCGGGGCGGGCGCGGGCGGCGGCGGCAAAGAACGCGCGGGTGGCGGCGGCGTCCACGATCTGGTCATCGGGGGAACAGACGACGAGGAGAGGCCCG
>JAHDSS010000275.1 GCA_018432565.1 Kiritimatiellia bacterium | reverse complement strand
GGGAAATTCCACAAAGAGATGGATCAGCCTGGCCTTTGCCTGAGCAGAAGCGCAGGGCGGTGTCCAAGCCCCGGCCGAAGGGCCGGGGCGCCCCCCTCGCCCCGGGGGGAGGGGGGCGGCGAAATTTCGGCGCGAAAAAAGGGAGTTCAATCCGTACATGTCGAGTGACCACAAAACCAACCGACAAAAGGAAAGAACTCCCATTGACCAAAGTATATACCCTCCACCATGTCCCCGGCCAGCATCTAACCTTCAAAGACCGCGAGCAAATCGCCATGGCCTACAACAACAACCTTCAACTCCCTGCGTACCAGCGTCTATCCATGCGGAAACTGGCCGACCAGATCGGCCTGCCGTACTCCACCCTGCATCGGGAAATACATCGCGGCCGTGTCCACCAACCGGTGCTTCACAAAGGCAAGGAATACTGGGAGTACTCGGAGCATATCGCCCAGGACAACATCCACGCCGGAGCCCAAAATAAGGGCCGGGGCATGCAGTTCACCAACATCCTGGCCAGTCTCCTGGCCACCAAAGTCAAAGACGAACGCAAATCCCCTGCCCATGCACGCAAGGAACTGCTCGCCGAAGGACTGCCCTTCGTTCCCGCCGTCAGCACCATCTATGCCCATATCAACCACGGTGACATCGGGATCCTTCACGGCGAAACACCCTACCATCCCAAGCGGCGGGCCAAACGGCGCGGGCCCATCCGGCGAGCCCTCCCCAAACCGGACAACCTGTCCATCGAAGACCGGCCCGACCTTTCCTCCCGCGCCGAGTTCGGCCATTGGGAGATGGACACCATCGTCTCCGGCGTCCATGGCAAAGGCGGACTGCTTGTCCTGATCGAACGCCAGACCCGCTTCTATCTCATCGCCAAAATACGCCGAATCAATCAGATCGAAGTCTTGCGAGCCTTGCGCTGCCTGATCCGCAGCGGGCAGATGAAGAAGGTCCTTTCCATCACCACCGACAACGGCTGCGAGTTCCTCGACGCCTGCAGGATCGAGTCCCTCTTTTCCAAGATCAATGCCCTCCTGAAGATCTATTACACCCATGCCTATGCCGCTTGGGAAAAGGGCTCCGTCGAAAACGCCAACCGCCATGTCCGCCGCTGGTATCCAAAGGGCACCGACTTCCGCCGCGTCTCGGCCCACGCCATCCAGGCCCTTCAGAACTTCATCAACTCCATTCCCCGCCAAACCCTACAAGGAGCCTCTGCCCATGAAGCTGTTCTCGCTGCTGCCTAAACGCCTGATCCATTTGGCTTGTAATTCGCAGATTATTTATTCGCTGATTATTTATTCGCCCGATCATTTATGAGCATATGAGCATTTAAGAGCTGGCTACGGAATCAATTGGGATGCGCCACACTGTTCCGCCACTTCCACCAGGCATTCCACCAGGGAGCGCGAACAGCGGGACCACGCAAATCGCTCGGCGTTCACCCGTGCGGCGGCCGAAAGCCTCGCCCATTCCGCGGCGTCTTGCAGCAGCAGCCGTAAGGCGGCAGCGACGCCAGGGACGTCGTCGGGATCGCAAAACACCCCCCCCCGGCCACAGATTTCCGGAATGGCGCAGACGGTGGAACTGACGACCGGCGTGCCGAAAAGCTGCGCCTCGACGGCAGGGATGCCGAAGGACTCGCAGCGGCTCATCAGGCAAAATACGCGCGACTCGGCATAGAGGCGGTCGAGAGCTTCGCGCTCGACGAACCCGGCGAATTCCACGGCGGCGTCCATACCCAGCGCGGCGACCAGCGCGCGGATTTTCCGCTCGTAGGCCGCATCGGGCCACGAGCCGGCGAACACGAGCCGCGCCTCGGGGCAAGCCGTGCGCACCTCGCGCAACGCGCGTACGAGGGTTTCCGCATTCTTGTGCGGAGCCATAACCGACGTGCACAGGATTTGGCCGGGCTTGCGCGGAATGCCCGCCGCCGCGGCGGCACGCGCACGGGTGGCGTCGGCCGCGGCCTGATAGACCACAAGCCCGCGCTTTTCTTGAAATCCGGCATTGGCGCGATAGGCTTCCTGCATATAGCGGGAATTGAATACCAAGACATCGGCCGCGCGCATCGCCCGACGGTAGGCCCGGCGCTGGAGCCAGGCCTTGGGAGCGTCGTGCCAGCGCCGCGCGGCCGGTACCAGCGCCCACGGATTCTGGCAAAAGACGATTTGCGGCACGTCCAGCCCGTGCGCGGCGAGGCCGCTGGGCGTGAAGTAGGCAAAGGCGGCGTGCTTCCGGACCAGCCCCGCCAGATGCGCGCGCTCCCACAGCGCGCGCGCCAACCAGCCGTGCGTGGCGGCCGGTGCGATTTCCAAGTCCGCGCGATCGCCCAGCCCCGCGCGCAACGCGGCCATCTCGGAGCGGCACACGACCACGAGGCGGACGCGGCCGCGCAATTCCTCCGCGACGCGGTCCATGTGTCCCAGCAGCACGTGCCACCCGCTGACGTTGGTCACCGACAGCGCGTTGACCAGCAGCGTTGCGTTTGGATTGGATTTTGGTTGCGTCATTTGCGGAATTGAACAGCCCGGCTCGGCAGGAACGCCTCGCCCTACCCTAAATCCTCGGAACGGCCCAGGTAGGGCGCACCCTCTGGGTGAGCCGACGTTTTTCCATCTTTACGCATGCAGCGGAAGTTCCGTCTCGACGACGTCCCAGCAGACCAGGCGGACGGCGAAGATTTTCAACGACTCGCGGAGATGCTCCAGTTCGGCGGCGGCGATGGGCTCGACCAAATAGAGGACGTCGATGCGGTGCTGGACGACGAGCGCGGCCAGTTCGCGGCAGGTGCCCAGCACGCGCATGCCGTGGACGTAGTGGCCCGTGATGGCCGCGTCGTCGCTGACGATGCCCACAACGTCCAGCGGCACGCGGTCGCGGGCGCCGTAGGCGACTTGGCGCAAAAACAGCGTGGTGCGGTAGCCCGCGCCGCACACCAGCGCGCGGGCCGGGGGCGAGCCGCCGGCGGCCGTGCCGCGCAACAGGTGCGGCATCAAATCCTGCACCACGCGCAGGGCGGCGCGGGTCATCACGATGACGGGGCCCGCGGTGCCGGCCAAGAGGAGGTAATACAGGGCCCATTGGACGGTCCCGCCCCCGTCGCGGATGCCCAGCAGGCGCAGGCCGAAGACGGCGGCATAGCCCGCCACGACCGCCAAGCCGGTGGCGGCGTATTCCGACACGCGGGCGAGATACCACACCCGCGAATAGGCTTTCGCCAGCAGCAAAAAGACAAACGGCACGACGACGTCGAGCGGCGCGGCGCGCAGCCAGGCCTGCTTGAGGGGCCAGTTCCGCACACCGTCCTGCGCATCCAGCAGCGCCAAACCCAGCAAAACCGCCAAGCCCAGCACGATGCCGTCGCCGACGATGTAGGCCAGCAACGTCTTGTTGCGCCGCACAGGGCGCGCCAAGCCCTGCAACACCACCTGGCCGCTCTCGCGCAATTCGATGTCGGCCAGATGGCGCACCACCGTATAGGCCGCCAGCAAAAAGGCCAGCACGAGAATACCCAGCGCGCGGTCGTTGAACGCGCTGGCCAGCAGGCCAACCAGCACCAGCACCCCCGTGGTCATCCCTTCGCCGCCCGTGCCGCCGGCATAGGTGGCCAGATTGCCGACGTTGGCGCTGCCGCCCGCCCCGACCGCGGCCCCTTCCCCGCCGGCGCTCCCGCCCGCGCCGTACACGGTGCCGGTGGAACCGAACCAGGACGCGCCGCCGGCGGTCGCCGCCGTCCCGCCGATGCCGACCGTCACGGTCTGCGTCGAACCGGGCGTCACGGCGATCGAACTTCTGGCGTAGCCGCCGCCGCCGCCGCCGCCGCCGGCATTGTTGCCGGTGGTCGTGGCCTTGCCGCCGCCGCCGCCCGCACCCCAGGCCGCGACCACCTGCCGATCCGGCATCAGAGCCGGCCGATAGGCCGCCGAGCCGATATAGACGGGCATGCCCATGTCTTGACAGGCATCCCGAGTGACGCGGACCGGACTGGACTCGTAATACCACGTGCCGGCCGCAACTTCGCCGGCCCGGGCCTGAAAAATTCGCTGGTACACATACCAAGGCGCACCGTCATCGTGATCATGACCCGCGACAAGCGTGGTCCGCAACGCTCCGGCGGAATACAACCCGGCCTCCCAAGTTCCCTCCTCGTTCGTCGAATCGCCCAGCGCAAAATGGCGCACGGCCCAGACCACGTCCCCCCCGCCGACATAGCCCCCGGCCGGATTCGCCAGATCCGGCGGATCGGCGACGGCATCGGGCGAGCCGATCAGCTGCCAAACCACAGGAGATTCGTTCAGAATGCCGTCCTCGGGCCACGCCGGTGTCTCCACGTTCGCGTTGCCATGCCACGTCACCCCCCGCGCCGTCCATGCGAAATAGGATGCCCCCGGTGCGGCCGGCGCCATCGCCATCCCCAGCACGCCCAGCCAAATCGCTTTCCCCGGAATCCACCCCTGGCCCCAACCCGACAAAGACCTGCCGCCGAAATCAGCGGACCTCTTCACGGCTGGCCTCCACGGCTTTTTCCAAGTCGCCGGCCAAACGGATCGTCGCTTTCTCGCGCAAGGCCAGAATATACGCCGCCGCCAGCTTCCGCCGCACCCTCGTTTTCAGCCGCGCCAGAATCCACCCTTTGCTTTCATCGAAAGAGGTCTCCTTTGCCTCTTGTTCACCGGTCGCCTGGATCACATGGAACCCAACCTTCGTGCGAACAACGGGCCCCACTTCCCCGAGGGCCTGGCCATAGACCGCTTTTTCGAACTCGGGATCCTCCAGCCCCGGACGGACGTAACCCAGATCGCCCCCGCTGTGACGGCTGAGACAAGCGGAATATTCAGCCGCCATTTCCCGGAAATCGGCCCCCTCCACCAGGCGCTGCCGAACCTGCTCCGCTTGTTGCCGGGCTTGCTCGCACTCTTCCGGGGAGGCCTCTGCCCGACAACGAATCAGAATATGGGACGCCGTACGCCCAGCCGGTGTCCGGAATTCTTCCGGATGGCTAACGTAATAGCTGCGCGCCGCCTCCTCATCCACTTCTTCCAAGGCCCTGGCCAGCTGATCCGCCAACTGCCGATTCTTGAAAAGATCCATCCGGATACTCTCTTCCAGCGTGTCCAGCGCCACCATGGACGAAGACGCCAGCGCGCTCAGGGTTTGTTGTCCGCCAAAACTGGCCTCGATTTCCTTTTTCGCCCCCTCCATTTCCTCCGCGGAAATTTCCATCGGATTCTGCGCCATTTCCGAGCGGATCAATTGCCGAACGACCAGGTTATCCACCGCCTGCTGAAATCCGCGCACCCATAATTGCATTTCATCCGTCGTTTCCGTCTTCGGCATAGAGGCCATCAAACGAGCGGTTTCCCATTGGATATCGTTTCGAGTAATCCCCGCTCCGTTCACCCATATCGCGATATCCTGCTCCGTCCGAGAGGGTTCCACCACTTTCTTTTCCCGCGCGCCGCAACCCGTCGCAAGGGCCAGCGCCACCGCAAATCCTGCCATGTCTATCGCCTTCATCTGTACCTGCCTCCCTCGTCCTGTTCGCTTGCGTTTCGACTTGCGGATCCAACGGTTAAACGCTTTGCGCAACCGTTGCGCCTTATGGGAACGTCCATCGACTTATTGAATGATACCGGGGAAATGGAGTGATATTGCATCGTTGTGAATAATTATTTTCCTCCCACAGTGAAACTCGCCGTCCTCTACACCCTCCTCGGCGACTGGAAAACCGCCCACGAGTGCTACACCCGCTCCGAGGAACTGGCCCCCTACCGCTATGAACGCTATCTCAAGTGGGCCGAAGCCATGTTCCGCCTGCGCCAGTACCGCC
>JAHDSS010000027.1 GCA_018432565.1 Kiritimatiellia bacterium | reverse complement strand
GCGGGCTGGCTCCAGAAGTCCATGACCTCCTATAACCAGCGCCAGGCCGGCGGCGTCACCGTCCGCGAACCCATCGCCTCCTGGGGCGGGGCCTTCGGGCAGAACGATTTCACCCAGGTCGCCGGCGAGACCGTCACGCGCGCCTTCGGCGGCGGCCCCGGCCTCAACTACTTCTTCACGTTCAACGACCTGAACCTTGACCTGGTCATTGACATGGTGGCGTCCACCGGCGAAGGCCGCGTGCTGGCCACTCCCGTCATCCTGACCACCGACAACACCGAGGCCAGCATCATCAGCGGCCAGCAGATTCCCATCCGGACCGGCGACACGTCCAGCGGCGGCACCTACTACTCGGACTACGAGTACAAGGACGTCGGCGTGCAGCTCAAGGTCAAGCCGCGGATCAATCCCTCTCGCTATGTCACCCTGGAAATCACCCAGTCGGCCGATACTCTCGGCGATCCGGTGGACGTGGGCAACAACAGCCGGATGTATGCGATCAACAAGCGCGAAATGACCGCGTCGATCTCGGTGCCGAGCCGCGCCACCATCGTGCTGGGCGGCCTGGTGCAGACGGACTATTCGCTGTCCAGCGCGCGCGTGCCCATTCTCGGCAGCATCCCGATCCTGGGCGCGCTGTTTCGCAACGAGGACAAAACCCGCAAGCGCACCGAGCTGCTGGTGCTGATCACCCCCTACGTGCTGATGAGCCCCGAAGAGGCGCGCATGGAAACCCTGCGCCTGCACCAGGCCTCCAACGTCGCCGCCGAGGACTGGTACCGCGGCTGGTCCGACAGCTCGCTGGCGCCGTTCTCCGCCGCCCGGCTCCATGAAATGGAGCAGGAGAAGAAGAAGAAGGAGGACCGGCACCGCGCCCGGGCCGTGGCCCCGGAGTCCGACGCCGTTCCCGTCGCCGTGATCGAACCGGCCGATTCCATGCCCAAGCCCACCCCGGAAGCCATGGATCCGGAAGACTTCGGACGCGAAGTCGAGCGCATGATGAGCCAGCAGGCTGTCGCGCCCGATGCCGCCCCCGAATCGGCGCCGCCGCCCAGTCCCCTGCCCATGCCGGCCGAACCCACCACCAGCGCGCCGTTTACCTTCGATCCGGCCGCGCCGGTCGAAGGGGAAGCCGCCCCGGAAGCCCCTCCGGAGGCGCCGAAGAAGCGCAAGCCCCGCCGTTCCCGGCCGCCGGCGGAGGAACCCAAGCCGTCCCTGTATCCCGCCCCTGTCCCTGCCGAGTCCGAAGCCCCTGGAGGTGCCCCATGAATCCCAACCCCATCCCGGATCCCGATCAGACGGAAATCCGCGAAGGCGACATCCTGTTTGATTGCCCGCACTGCGGCAAGAACATGGCCATCGAGGCCGCCGGCGCCGGCCTGATGGTGCCCTGCGCGGCCTGCGGCAAGGAGGTCCAGGTTCCGATTCCCGATGCCGCCACGCCCGAGGTGCCGGTCGCGGCCGTCCCGCGCCCGCCCCTCGACAACGGCGAATCCCCGGAAGAAACCATCCGCCAGCTCGATGCGGCCCTGGCCATGGCCAACGAGCAGATCGACCGGCTCATTGCCGAAAAGGAATCACTCCAGGAACGCCGGGCCTATCTCGAACAGATCCGCATGGCCAATACCGCGCGCTATGAACAGATCGCCGCGGAACTGGCCACGCTCCAGGATGCCCTGGACCGCGCCCTGGTCCTGCTGGCCGAGGCCCGCGCGGAGAAACCGGCCTGACCCATGGCGGTCGCGGCATCCAACCGCCTGGCGGCGCTGCTCGAAGCCACGGGGCTCTTCTCCCCGTCGCAGGTCGAAGAGCTGGCCATCAAGCAGCGCGAAAACGACGGGATCCTGACGGCGACCGTCGTGGCCCTCGAGTATGCCCGCGAAGACGCGTTTCTGCGCGCCCTGGCCCAGGCCATGCCTGTGCCGTTCGTGCGCATCGGCGATCAGCCCATCCCGGGGGAAATTCTGGAGAAGATCCCGACCAAGGCGGTCTTCCAGTACAACGTCATTCCCGTGGGCATCGAAGGCGGCGCGCTGCGGGTGGCCACCAGCGAACCGTTCCGGCCCGGCCTGGCCGACGCCCTGCGGCTGGCCTCCGGTCTGCGCGTCAAGTTCGCCCTGGCCCCCGCCGCCGACATCGAAAAGGCCGCCAAAAAACTCTACGGCGTCGGCGCCGACACCCTCGACCGCCTCATCGCCGGCAACCAGCTCGACCTCGACGAAGACCTCGGGCCCGCCGTCGGCGACCTGAGCAACCTCGACCAGGAAGCCAGCGTCGTCAAATTCGTCAACCAGGTCATCTGGGAATGCCACCACGACCGCGGCACGGATATCCACATCGAACCGCTGGAAAACGACCTGCGCATTCGCTACCGCATTGACGGCGTGCTGCATCCCACGCCCCTGCCGCCGCAGATGAAGCGCTTCCAGTCCGCCATCATCAGCCGCATCAAGGTCATGGCCGGCATGGACATCGCCGAAAAGCGCCTGCCCCAGGACGGCCGCATCAGCCTGCGCGTCAAGGGCGAGGAAATCGACGTGCGCGTGTCCACCATGCCCACCGTCTACGGCGAAAGCGTCAGCCTGCGCCTGCTGATGCGCTCCAGCGGCATGTACGGCATGGACAAGCTGGGGCTGTTTCCCGACGATGCCGACATTCTCCACCGCCTGATCCGCCGTCCCCACGGCATCCTGCTGGTGACCGGGCCCACCGGCTCCGGCAAGTCCACCAGCCTCTACGCCTGGCTGCATACCATCAATTCCGTGGACAAGCGCATTCTCACGGTCGAAGACCCCATCGAATACGAAATGGCCGGCATCAACCAGATCCAGATGCGGCCGGAAATCGGCCTGACCTTCGCCGTCGGCCTCCGCCACATCCTGCGCCAGGATCCCGACGTCATCATGGTCGGTGAAATCCGTGACCAGGAAACCGCCGACATCGCCATCCGCGCCGCGCTCACCGGCCATCTCGTCTTCAGCACCCTGCACACCAACGATTCCGCCGGCGGCATCACCCGGCTGGTGGACATGGGCATCGAGCCGTTCCTGGTCGCCAGCTCGGTGGAAGCGCTCGTGGCGCAGCGCCTGGTCCGCCGTCTGTGTCCGGCCTGCAAGCGTCCCTGGAAAGTGGAAATGCCCTTTCTCGAAAACATCGGTTTCCCTCTCGACCGCCTATCCGAAGGCGCCATCTGCGAGCCGGTCGGCTGCGAGGAATGCCGCGGCACCGGCTATGCCGGCCGCACCGGCATCTATGAAATCCTGCTGGTCAGCGATGCCATCCGCCAGATGATCGTCGAGCGCCGCTCCGCCGCCGACATCAAGATGGATGCCCTCGAACACGGCATGCGCACCCTGCGCATGGACGGCTGGCGCAAGGTCCTCGGCGGCGTCACCACCCTGGAAGAAGTCCTCCGCGTCACGTCGGAGGACGAAGCCTGACGCGGGCGGCCATGGCACAGTTTCGCTACATTGCCAAGAGCCGGGCCGGCGAACGCCGCGAAGGGGTGCTGGACGCCCCCGACCGGCGCTCGGTGATGCTGCTGCTGTCGCGCCAGGGCCTGGTGCCCATCTCCGTGAGCGAGGGAGGGGAGGGGGCGCTTCCCGCTGCCGCAACGGATAAACCGGCCGCCCGTTCCGGCGACGGCAAGCCGGCCCGGTCCGCCCCGGCGACCCCCGCCGCCAGGGCCCCGCGAAAAAACTGGTTCCGCTTCGAGCGCCGTTTCCGCGCCCATCCGCGCATGAAGATGGGCGACATGCTGCTGTTCACCAGCGAACTGTCCGACCTGCTGGCCTCGGGCATGACCCTGGGCAGCGCCCTGCATGCGCTGGCCCAGCGGTCCACCGGCAAGCCCCAGGATGCCATCATCGTGGATCTGCGGGACGAAATCGTTTCCGGCTCCAGCCTGTCCGCCGCGCTGGCCAAGTGGCCCGAGTCTTTCCCCGCGCTGTTTGCCAGCATGGTCAAGGCCGGCGAAGCCAGCGGCCAGCTTCCGGGCGTCCTCGAACGTCTCGTCACGCATTACGAACGCGTGCAGGCCGCCCGCGAAAAGGTGGCCATGGCGATGGTGTATCCGCTGATCGTCACGCTCGTCGGCGTCGGCGCCATGATTTTCATGATGGTGTTTGTCGTGCCGCGGTTTTCCGCCATGTTCGAGGAACTCGGCGGCACCCTTCCGCTGCCGACGCGCATTCTCATCGGCCTCAGCAAGGGCCTGATCCGGTACGGCTGGGCGCTGGTCATCGGAGGCTTCTTCCTGGCGGCCGCCGTCCGGCGTGCGCTGAAGACGCCCGCGGGAATCGAATGGAAAGACCGCGTCCTGCTGCGCCTGCCCGCCATGGGCCATATCGTTCGGGCCAACGCCTTCGCCAACTTCGCCCATACGCTGGGCACCCTGCTGGCCAATGGAGTTCAGGTGCTGCAGGCCCTGTCCATCGTCGAGCATACCGTCGGCAATTCCGTCATCGCCCGTGCCGTGCGTTCGGCCCGGGACCGCGTGACCGACGGCTCGACCATCTCGCGGCCCCTCGCCCAGGACGGCGTATTTCCGCGCCTGCTGACCGACATGCTCGCCGTCGGCGAGGAGTCGGGCGACATGGCCGGCGCCCTGGAGCATATCGGCCGGCGCTACGACAACGAACTCGACCGCGCCGTCAAGCTCTTCACCACCATTCTCGAACCCGCGATGATGGTGCTGATCGCCGCCGGGGTGGGGTTCATGGCCATCAGCATGCTGCTCGCCGTCTTCGAACTCACCAGCGGCCTCAATGCCTGAGCAGGGGTTGTCTGGAATGTCGGCTTCGTTCAGTTCTGCGGAAACCGGCGGTGCCTCCGCCGCGCCGGCCTGGCGCCGCCTGGCGGATCCGGACCGGCTCTACCGCTGGGCCACGCTGCTGGTGCTGCCGGCCTTCGTGATCTGGCCCGGTTTCAAGAGCGAGGTCTTCGCGATCTATGCCGTCCTCTTCGCCTTCCAGGTCTGGCGCAACGGCTATCTTCGCAGCGGCCTGGAGCCCTGGCTGCTG
>JAHDSS010000251.1 GCA_018432565.1 Kiritimatiellia bacterium | reverse complement strand
TCGCCCGCGCCGCCGGATTCGAGGAATGCCTTGTTCTCCCCGGCGCATCCATTCCCGTCTGCCGCAACCGCGCCCTGCAGGCCGCCCGCGGACATGTCCTCGCCTTCCTCGATGCCGACTGCCTCCCCGAGCCCGACTGGTTCCAGCAGGCCCTGCCCTGGCTGGAAAAACCGCTCCCCGTCCTGCTGGGCTATCCCGTCCAGCCCCCCGAATCCGGCAACTGGATCCAGCGGACCTGGCACGCCCACTGGCGCCACAAACACGCCGGCGGCGGCGGCGACGACCCCGCCCCGGTCACCGACGGCGCCTTCCGCCTGCTCACCACCCGCAACATGCTCTTCAACCGCGCCCTCCTCGGCGTCGTGCCGGCATTCGACGAATCCCTCGTCACCGGCGAAGACACCGACTTCGCCTTCCGCGCCGCCCGCGCCGGCTGCGCAGTCGTCGCCCTGCCCGCCCTGCGCGTCACCCATCTCGGCGAACCCGCCACCCTCCGCCAGTACTTCCGCCAGCAGCTCTGGCACGCCAACCGCAAGGCCTACGGCACCATCCTCCGCAGCTCCGGCGGCGCGTCCGGCGCCAACGCCATCTTTTTCTCCCTCCTCTTCCTGGCCGCCCTCCTGCTCGCCGCCGCCGGCCTGGTGCTCGCCCCCCTCCTCTCCTCCTGGGCCCTCCTCCTGCTCACCCCCCTCGTCCTCGTCACCGCCGCCCCCGCCGCCCTCATCGCCGACCGCGCCAACTCCCCCGCCCTCTTCTTCCGCCTCGGCGTCCTCTACTTCCTCTACGGCCTCGCCCGCTCCATCGACCTCCTCGGCCTCTCCCCCCGCAAGCATTCCTGGAAATCATGAACGCATGGCAAATCCACACGTGGTCATTGGATATTGGACATTGGTTATTGGACATTGAATATGGAACATTGAATTATGAAATTGTCCCCCTGAACCCCTGAACCCCTGAACCCCGACTCCCCCCCTCCCAGCCATGCCCTCCCAACTCATCACCAGCCTCCAGAACCCCGGCATCAAGGACGTCGTCAAGCTGCGCCAGCGCTCCCACCGTGACGAAGCCGGACTCCTCGTCGTCGAAGGCTATCGCGAAGTCAAGCGCGCCCTCGACAACCAAATCCCCGTCCACCGCCTCTTTTTCTGCCCCGCCCTCTATCAGGGCAAGAACGAACCCGGCCTGGTCGCCCGCTGCGCCGAACAGCACGTCCCCCTGTTCGAATGCACCGAACCGGTCTTCCGCAAAATCGCCTACCGCGACCGGCCGGAAGGTCTCCTCGCCCTCTGCCCCCAGACCCGCCGCACCCTGGACGACCTGGAGTTGCCCGACAATCCGTTTCTCGTCGTCGGCGAGCACATCGAAAAACCCGGCAACCTCGGCACCATGCTCCGCACCGCCGACGCCGCCGGCGCCGACGCCCTCATCGTCTGCGACCGCTGCACCGACATCCACAACCCCAACGTCGTCCGCGCCTCCATCGGCACGCTCTTCACCGTCCCCGTCGCCGAAGCCTCCACCGACGACACCATCGCCTGGCTCCGCGCCCGCAGCATCCGTTCCGTCGCCGCCTCCCCCCATGCCACGAAAAACTACACCGACGTGGACATGACCCGCCCCGTCGCCATCGTCGTCGGCGCCGAACAGTACGGCCTCAGCAGCGCCTGGATGACGCAGGCCGACGATCTGGTCCGCATCCCCATGCTCGGACAGGCCGACTCCCTCAACGTCGCCGCCGCCGCCACCATCCTCCTCTACGAAGTCGTCCGCCAGCGCGGCAAGCCAGCGCCGAACCAGGCAGGATAGACAGACGCTTGCGGCTTTTGCGTTGACTGGCGACTCGGTTCGGTTTGTTTTCCTTGAGTGTGGCTGGAGCGCATCTGCAATTGGGTGTCGCCAGAATGGGCCCTCGTAGCGCGGGGCTCCCGTCCCGCGCGGTTCTTTTCAACCGCACGCGACAGGAGCCGCGTGCCACGAAGGCAAGCCGTTACGTTCTTCTGACCCTCAGGATGCACGCCCAATCGCAGAGGCGCCCGCTGCGATGCCGCCCGCGATGCCGCCCCCTCCCCCGCCTTGCGCTTCCCCGGCGATTGCCGTACGGTAGGCGCAACATGACGCACGTCCCCGACAAATTCGATTTCTGGTATGCGGTCAACAACACCGAGGTGCTCGAACTGCCCCGCGGCCGTCTCGAAACCTTCGGCTCCACCCAGATCAATTACCGCCTTGTCACCGAACTGATGGATTCCGTCGGCCAGGTCCGCGTCCGCGAAGGCCGCATCCAGTCTTTCCGCCCCGAAATCCTGACCCCCCAGACTTTCACGGAATCCCCCCTCGAAGGCTTCCAGGCCGGCCAGGCCGAGGACTTCATCCGCTGGCTGCGCGAACACGAATCCGAGATGGTCCTGATCAAGTACGGCTTCAAGATCCGCCACGAAACCGTCACCGAATCCATTGTCCACGATTCCATGGACAACGTGGTGGAACGCGTGCGCACCGACCTGAAAACCAAGGCCGACCCGCTGTCCGCCTTGATCGTCGGCGTGGACGAGCCCTGGGAGGTCTGCCTGCTCAAGCTTCTCTTCGAAGTCGTCAAGCAGTCCGCGCCCGTCAATGCGCGCGATCTCCGCGCCGATCCGGACGGCTCCCGTCACGAGATCGAAAAAGCCTTCCGGATGGCCGCCGGCGACCGCAGCCGCCTGGCCCCCCTCGCCCAGCTTCTGACCCGGCTCGGCAAATTCAAGGACTACGAAGACCGCTTCTACGCCCTGGTCCGCTCCCATTCGGGATAGCCGGACATAGCCCCTGCCGTCTCAGGAAACGGCCGAACGCACCGGCAGGCGGGCCGCCCGTTCGAGTTCTTCGGCGCCGATGGGCCCGGCGCGCAGAATCTCCAGCGCCTCCGCCCCCACGCGGACCACCGTGCTGGCCCGCCCGCCCGGCGACGGCCCCGCATCCAGCGCCAGCGCGGCATGCGGTTCCAGCGCCGCCCAGGCGTCCTGCGCCGTCAGCGCCGGCGGCTGCCCGCTGCGGTTGGCGCTGGTCACGGCCGGCAGCAGTTCCAGCTCGCGCAGCCACGCCAGGGCCACCGGGTGGTCCGGCACGCGGAATCCCTCCCAGCCGCCGGCCCCGTCCGGCAACACCAACGTCAGCGGCCCCGGCCAAAACGCCTCCGCCAGCCGCCGCGCCGCGTCCTCCATCGGAATCCCCGCCGCCCGGATCGCATCCGCCTCCGCCGCCATGCGCGTCAGGTGCTTGCCGGCCTCCCGCCCCTTGGCCGCCCGCAGCCGTTCCAGCGCGCCGGGCGAATCCGCGCGCACCGCGACCCCGTACACGGTTTCCGTCGGCACAATCACCAGTTCGCCCGCCCGGCACGCTTCCGCCGCGCGGCGGATGTGTTCGGGCCCGGGCGGCAGCAGAAACCCGGGCCTAGCGCTTCCGGTCATAGCCGAGAGCCTGAAGCCCCAGCAGCAGATCGGTCGCCCGCCGCAGATAGGTGTCATGGCGGGTCCGGTCCCGCAGCGCCTTGTCTTCCTTCTCTTCGTCCAGGACGGTCTTCCGGCTCCGCATCAACAACGGTTCGTCCGGCTCGAAGGCCGTTTCGTTCAGCGCCGCATCGGTGATCAGCACATCCGGTTTCACTCCGCCCGCCCCCCAGTACACCGTGCCGTCCGCCGTGCGGATTTCCCGCGTCGCCAGCCACGCGTGCCGGCCCGTGGACAGCGCCACCGGCTCGCGGATCAGCGGATCCCCGGACGTTTCGCGCCCGATCAGCATGGCCCCCTTCACGCTGCCGCTCAGCACCGCCGCCAGCAGTTCCGCCGCGCCGCAGGTGCCTTCGTCCGCCAGCACCATCAGCGGCAGCGTCTCCACCTCGGCCGCCGGCGCCTTCACCGCCGCCAGTTCGGTCCCCTGCCGGTCGGAACGGGTGTACAGCAGCGTCCCCTCCCCGGCGAAACGCGCCGCCGTCCGCGCCACTTCCTCTTCCGCGCTCCCGTCGGCCCCGCGCAGATCCAGGATCGCCCCGAACACCCGGCCCGACTGCCAGCTCTCCAGCGCCGCCGCGATTTCGCCGGAGGCCCCCGGATGAATCCCGGCCACCCGGATGTAG
>JAHDSS010000092.1 GCA_018432565.1 Kiritimatiellia bacterium | reverse complement strand
TCGCCGGCGGCTTCCCGCACGCCTTCGGGAATCCGCACCGGCCCCGGCGCCACCCCGTTCACCCGCGTCCGCGGCGCCCACTCCCGCGCCAGCCGCGCCACCGAGTCCGCCAGCTCCCGCTTCGTCGCTGCATACTGCGCAAACGCGCCGCCGTCCGCCCGGGCAATCCGGCAATCCAGCAGGTGCACCACGCAGCCCCCCCCCGCCTGCGCCGCCACCATCCGCGCCAGCGCCAGCGGCGCGTCCACGTTCACGGCCCGCAGCTCCGCCGCGTCCGCCTCGCCGTCGCGCCCGAAAACCGATGCGTTGTTCACCAGGATATCCACCCGCCCCATCCATTCGGCCGCCTCGCGGAACACCCACTCGCAGCCCTGCGCCGACGACAGATCCCCCCGCACGGAAAACACCCCCCGCCCCAGGGTGCGGTTCATCCCGATGGCCTCCTGTTCCGAGCGCCGGTAATGCACCACCACGCTCGCCCCCCGCGCCGCCAGCTCGCGGCAAACCGCCCCCCCGATGCGCCGCGCCCCGCCCGTCACCAGCGCCACCCGTCCCCGCAAGCTGCCGTCCGCGCCCATGGCTCCGCCGGGTCAGGCCGGCTTCCGCTTGTCAATCACCCGCACCGCCTTGCCTTCCGACCGGGGGGTGCTGCCCGGCTCCACCAGCCGCACCTTGGCATGTACCCCCAGGGAGGTCTCCAGCTTGCGCCCGATCTTGTCCTTCATCGCCTGCTGCTTCGTCATTTCGTCGAAAAACAGGTTCTCGGTCACCTCCACCAGCACCTCCAGCACATCCAGCGCCCCCTCCCGGCTCACCACGATCTGGTAATGCGGGGCCACCCCCTCGATGGACAGCAGCGCTTCTTCGATCTGCTGCGGATACACATTCACGCCCCGGATGATCAGCATGTCGTCGCTGCGGGCCGACACCTTGCTCATGCGCCGCCCCGTGCGTCCGCAGGCGCAGTCACCCGGCAGGAACGTGCACAGGTCCCGCGTCCGGTAGCGGATCACCGGAATCCCCTGCTTGGTCAGCGTCGTCAGCACCAGTTCGCCCCCCGCCCCGTGCGGATCGGCCGCCGCTTCCCCCGTGGCCGGGTCAATCAGCTCCGGCAGAAAATGATCTTCCGCGATGTGCATGCCCCGCTGCTCGACGCACTCGCACGCCACGCCCGGCCCCAGCACTTCACTCAGCCCGTAGTTGTCCGTCGCAAACACCCCCAGGCCCTTTTCCAGCGCCTGCCGCATGCCCTCCGTCCAGGCTTCGCCGCCGAACAGCCCCAGCCGCAGCCGCAGCTCCTTCCGGATTCCCGTTTTTTCGATCAGCTCGGCCAGGTACATCCCGTACGACGGCGTGCAGATCAGCACCGTGCTCCCGTAGTCCTTCATGATCTGGATCTGCCGCTCGCTCTTGCCCGACGACACCGGCAGCACCGCCGCCCCCACCTTCTCCACGCCGTAATGATGTCCGATGCCGCCCGTGAAAAACCCGTACCCGAAGGCAATCTGCACGATGTCGCTCTTCGTCACGCCCGCCGCCGTTTGCAGCCGCGCCATCAGCTCCGACCACATGTCCAGGTCCTGCCGGGTGTAGCCCACCACCGTCGCCTGGCCCGTCGTCCCCGACGACGCATGAATCCGCACCACGTCGTCCATCGGCGCCGCAAACGCCTGGTAGGGAAAACAGCCCCGCAGATCATCCTTCGTGGTGAACGGCAGTTTCGCCGCATCCGCCAGCGAGCGGATGTCCTCCGGCGCCACCCCCGCCGCCTCCATCTTCGCCCGGTAATACCCCACCTTGTCCCAGGTCAACCGGACAATCCGCCGCAGCCGCTCCAGCTGCAGCGCCTCCAGCTCCGGGCGGGGCATGCATTCGCACGCCGGATTCCATATGCGGTTCTCGGGTGTGGCGGTCGTATTCATAAGAGGCGCCACTCTAGCCCCTTCCCCCGCCCCCCTTCAACCCCGAATCCCTGGCCATCACTTGGACATTGATTATTGGATAGTCCATCCCCCTGCCCCCCTCCCGCCTTGACCCGCTTCCGCCCCCGGGCATACTCTGCGGTCAAGGATCGAAGGATGCGCCCCATGAAAACCAACCCGCCCGCTGCCCGCCTGCCCGCCCCCCTCCTGGAACGCTTCATGCGCGACGTCTTCATCGGCCTCGGCGTCCCCAACGCCGACGCCGCCATCTGCGCCAACGTCCTGATCCAGGCCGACCGGCTCGGCTTCGACTCCCACGGCATCTCCCGCCTCAAGCCCATCTACTACGACCGCATCCGCGCCGGCACCCAGCTCGCCCGCACCCGCCTCCGCACCGTGCGCAACCGCGGCGCCGCCGCCGTCCTCGACGGCGGCAACGGCATGGGCCATGTCGTCGCCCACCGCGCCATGACCCTCGCCATCCAAAAGGCGAAAACGCACGGCCTCGGCATGGTCGCCGTCCGCAACTCCACCCACTTCGGCATCGCCGGCTACTACCCCCTCATGGCCGTCCGCGCCGGCATGATCGGCCTGTGCGGCACCAATGCCCGGCCCTCCATCGCTCCCACCTTCGGCGTCGAAAACATGCTCGGCACCAATCCGCTCACCTTCGCCCTGCCCACCAGCGACAAATTCCCCTTCCTGCTCGACTGCGCCACCTCCATCATCCAGCGCGGCAAGGTTGAAATCCACGCCAAGCTCGACCAGCCGCTCCCCAAAGGGTGGGTCATCTCCCACGACGGCTCCTTCCAGACCGACCCGCACGCCGTGCTGGCCAACCTGATCGCCGGGACCGCCGCCCTCCTGCCCCTCGGCGGCGCCGGCGAAGCCTTCGCCGGCTACAAAGGCTACGGCTACGCCACCGTCGTCGAAATCCTCTCCGCCGCCCTCCAGCAGGGCGCGTTTCTTCACCAGCTGTCCGGACGCGACGCCCGCGGCCGCGCCATCCCCATCCCCATCGGCCACTTCTTCCTCGCCATCGATATCCGCCACTTCATCCCTCTCCCCGCCTTCAAGAAAACCGCCGGCGCCATCCTCCGCCAACTCCGCGCCTCCCAAAAAGCCCCCGGCCAGAAACGCATCTACACCGCCGGCGAAAAGGAATACCTCACCTGGAAGGAACGCAGCAAAAAGGGCGTCCCCGTCAACCGCGAAACCCAGCGCGAAATGATCGCCATGCGCAACGAACTCGGGCTGAAGAAATACAGGTTCCCGTTCGAACCTATGGATCCTTGCCATGGTGGGTAACAACCCGAACCCGCCCGCGTGGTCGTTGGTCGTTCCCCCTGTAGCTGCGCTCGCTGAGCGCGGCCCCGCTCCCCGCCCTCTGCCCTCCGACCCCTTCCCCTGTCCCCCGTCCTCCGTCCTCCGTCCTCTGTCCTCCGTCCTCCGTCCTCCGTCCTCTGTCCTCCGTCCTCCGTCCTCCGTCCTCTGTCCTCCGTCCTCCGTCCTCCGTCCTCCGTCCTCCGTCCTCCGTCCTCCGTCCTCCGTCCTCTGTCCTCCGTCCTCCGTCCTCTGTCCTCCGTCCTCCGTCCTCTGTCCCCCGTCCTCCGTCCTCCGTCCTCCGCCCTTCGTCCTCCGCCCCCTTTTCCTGCTTTCCTGGGTTTCCTGTTTTCCTGCTTTGCC
>JAHDSS010000212.1 GCA_018432565.1 Kiritimatiellia bacterium | reverse complement strand
GATTGAGCATGACGATCCCTCGCTGGGACAGGCGGCCCGCCGCGACGGCGCGATGGAACCCGCCGTGGTCTACACGCTCTATGCCCATCTCGCCGACATTCGCTTCGGCATCCGCCCCGGAAAGAATGTCGAAGCCGGCGAACCCATCGGCACCCTCGGCAGCACCAGCAATACGCGTCCGCCGATCCCGGCCGCTCGCGCCCACCTGCACTGGGAAATCGGCGTGATGCTCCACGCCCGCTACGATGTCCGGTCGCGCGAACAGAAAACCCAGAACCCTTTTGGCGTGTATAACGGCGGCAATCTATTTGGATTCGACCCGCTGGACTTCTATGCGGCGCACACACGCGATCCGGGGCTGACCCTGGCAACGTACATTGCTTCCGTACCAACCGCCGTCGAGATCGTTCTGCGCGGACGCACCCCCGATTACTTCCGCCGTTTCCCGGCCCTCTGGAGCGGGCTTCCGCACGATGGCGGGCCCATGTGGATGGCGGTGTCCGAGTCCGGCATCCCCCTGGCCGGCCGCAATGCCTCGGCATCCGAAATCCAGACGCTCGGCAACCGTCGCCAGGCCGTGCTGCGCGTGGATCCAGACGTCCTCGGTCGAAACGGACGCGGACTCGTTACACAAATCCGCGGTGCCTGGGATTTTTCGGTCCGGGGACGGCAGTGGGCGGATCTGCTGCTGTACTAGGTTCCGGTACACCAGCCTGAATTTCCCCAGCCTGATTTCCGGTCGGTTTCCGCTTGAAACGCCGCCGCAATTGGCGGACAGTGGCGCCTCGGGAAACGCGCTGGTTGCGTCCCCCGTCACCCATTCCAAGGAGATTCCATCATGACCGCCAAATCCCGCATCAGCGACCAGGTGCTCAAAGGCCCCGAACGCGCCCCCCACCGCTCCCTGCTCTATGCCCTCGGCCTGACAGCAGAAGAATTGAAGCGCCCGCTCATCGGCGTGGTGTCCGCGTTCAATGAAATCATTCCCGGTCACATTCATCTCGACAAGATTGCCGAGGCGGCGAAGGCCGGCGTGCGCATGGCCGGCGGCACTCCTCTGCTGGTGCCCGCCATCGGCGTCTGCGACGGCATCGCCATGGGCCACCCCGGCATGAAGTATTCCCTGCCGTCGCGCGAACTGATCGCCGACTCCGTCGAAACCCTGGCCCTGGCGCACTGCTTCGATGCGCTGGTCCTGATCCCCAACTGTGACAAGATCATCCCCGGCATGCTGATGGCCGCCGCGCGCATCAACATTCCATCCATCATCATCAGCGGCGGTCCGATGCTCGGCGGCGACCTGGACGGACGGCATCTCAGCCTCTCAAACGTGTTCGAAGCGGTCGGCGCCTGCAAGGCCGGCAAGATCGGCCAGAGGGAACTGACCGACTACGAAGAGACCGCCTGTCCCGGCTGCGGTTCCTGTTCGGGCATGTTCACGGCCAACTCCATGAACTGCCTGTGCGAGGCCATCGGCATGGCGCTGCCCGGCAACGGCACCATCCCCGCCATCGCCGCCGCCCGCACGCGCCTGGCCAAGCAAGCCGGCATGCAGATCATGACGGTGCTGGGGAAAAATCTGCGGCCGCGCGACATCCTGACGCCGGAAGCGTTCGCCAACGCCCTGCGGGTGGACATGGCCCTGGGCTGCTCCACCAACAGCGTACTGCACCTGACCGCCATCGCCCACGAGGCCGGCGTGCCGGTACCCCTCAAACTCATTAACGACATCAGCTCCACCACGCCGAACCTGTGCCACCTGAGCCCGGCGGGCCCCGATCTGATCCAGGACCTGCATCTGGCCGGGGGCGTGCCTGCCGTCATGAAGGAACTCGCCAAGG
>JAHDSS010000063.1 GCA_018432565.1 Kiritimatiellia bacterium | reverse complement strand
GCAAGGATCGCTCGCGGGTGCCGATTTCGGCCAAGCTGGTGGCGAATCTGCTGGTGGCGGCGGGAGTCGGCCGGGTGCTGACGATTGACCTGCATTCGCCGCAGATTCAGGGTTTTTTCGACATTCCGGTGGATCATCTGTATGCGGCGCCGCTGCTGGTGCGCTATCTGCGCGAGAAACTGCCGCCGGACAACCGCGTGGTGGTCGCGCCGGACCCCGGGGGGCTCAAGATGGCCTATTCCTATTCGCAGCTGCTTGATGCGGGCCTGGCGCTGGCGGGCAAGCACCGGACGTCTGCGACGGAGGTCGAGGCGCTGGAACTGGTAGGCAGCGTCGAGGGCAAGGACTGCATCCTGACGGACGACATCACGACGACGGCGGGCACGCTGTGCGCCGCGGCGAAGATGGCCAAGGCGCATGGCGCGAAGTCGGTGCGGGCGGCGGTGAGCCATTGCCCGATCACGGAACTGGGCATCCGACGCCTCCAGGAGTCGCCGATCGAGGAACTGATCACCACGGACAGTCTGCCGCCGCAGCGCTGGGACAGCTTCCCGATCACGGTGCTGTCGGTGGCGGATCTGCTCGGGGACGCCATCAAACGGATCTATGGAGACGAATCGGTTTCCAAGCTGTTCGAGATTCATCAAGGGAGAACGCAATGAAAGAGACGAAATTGACTGCCAAGCCGCGCGAGGCGAAGGGCGGCGCGGCGTCGGGCCGCCTGCGCCGCACGGGATGGTTCCCGGCGGTGGTGTACGGCGAGGGCCGGCCGGGCCTGGACATCCAGCTGAACGAGCATGATTTTGTGATGATGCTGCGGAGCCACCGCAGCGAAAACATGATCCTCGACCTGGCGGTGGAAGGGCTGGAAAAGACCTACAAGGTGATGCTCAAGGCCATGCAGCACCATCCGATCACGGGGCGCGTCATCCATGTGGACTTCTACGAGGTCTCCATGACCCGCGCGATCCAGATCGAGGTGCCGGTGAAGCTGGTGGGCGTGCCCAACGGCGTGACCAACCAGGGCGGCATGCTGGAGCACGTGATGCGCACCATGGCGCTGGAATGCCTGCCGGGCGATGTGATCGAGGAGCTGGAGCTGGACGTGACGGCGCTGAACATCGGCGACACGCTGCGGGTCCGGGACGTGCCGGTGGATACGTCGAAGTTCAAGCTGCTGGACGATCTGGACCAGGTGATCGTGGCTGTGGCCGCGCCGCGCCTGGAAGCGGAGCCGGCGGCGGCCGAAGCGGGCGAGGAAGGCGCCGCGGCCGAGCCGGAAGTGCTGACGGAGAAGAAGGAAGCGGAAGGCGAGAAGGCGCCGGAGGAGAAAGAGAAGAAGTAAGCGTAAGGAACCGGCAGGGAGCACGATGGAATGAAACTGGTGGTGGGGCTTGGGAATCCCGGGCGGGCCTATGCCCAGACGCGGCACAACGCCGGCTGGGCGGTCCTGGACGAGTTTGCCCGGCGCCATGCCGCGGTGTTTCGCCGCTCCTGGCGCCGCCCGGTGCAGACCGCCCGGGTGTCGCTGGAAGGCGCGGGCCCTCTGTTGCTGGTCAAGCCGCTGACCTACATGAACCGAAGCGGAACGGTGCTGCCGGGGCTGATGCGCCCGGCGGGCCTGACCGCAAAAGACTTGATTGTGGTGACGGATGACGTCAACCTGCCCCTGGGCCAGTTGAGAATCCGGCCGCGCGGAAGCGCCGGCGGCCACAACGGGCTCAAGTCGGTGATCGAGCATCTCGGCGGCGAGGAGTTCGTCCGGATGCGGATCGGCATCGGAGAACAGACAGAAGGAACGGATTTGAAGGATCATGTGCTGGGACGGATGGACGCCGGGGAGCGGCGGGCGCTGGCGGAAGCGGCGGCGCGCGCGGCGGAGGCCCTGGATCATCTGCTGACCCGGGGCGTGGACAGCGCGATGAACGAATACAATTGAGGAGGCATGAGGTGAACAAATACGAGGCGATGATCATCTTTCGGGAGAGCCTGAAGGATGCGGACTGGGACAGGGCGGTCGAGACCGTCCGGGGCGAAATCGAGAAGCTGGGCGGCACGGTGACGAGCTGCACGCGCCTGGGCCGGCGGGAATTCGCCCGGCCGATGCAGAAGCAGCGCAGCGGGCACTACGGTCTGGTGGCCTTCGAACTCGACGGCGACAAGGTGGGCCCCATGCAGGCGCGCCTGAAGCTGAACGAGGACGTGTTCCGCGTCCAGGTCGTGGTGGCGCCGCCCGCGCCGCCCGCGCCGCCCGCGCCGGAGAAGGGAGCCGACGATGGCATCGCTGAATAAAGTCCTGCTGATCGGCAACCTGACCCAGGACCCGGAGCTGCGCCGCATCCCGTCGGGGACGGCGGTGTCCACCCTGCGCCTGGCGGTCAACGAGTCGTTCCAGAGCAAGAGCGGCGAACGCGTCGAGCGGACGGTGTTCCTGGACGTGGATGTCTGGGACCGGCAGGCGGAAAACTGCGCGCAATACCTCTCCAAAGGCTCGCCGGTGTTCGTGGAAGGCCGCCTGCAGATGGATTCCTGGGACGACAAGGAAACCGGCCAGAAGCGCTCGCGCCTGAAGGTGCGGGCCGACCGCGTGCAGTTCCTGAGCGGCCCGCGCCGCGACGGCGCCGTGCGCGATACGCCGCCGGCGGCCGCCGGCGGAGGCGGAGGCGGCGGAGCCGACAGCTTCGACGAACCGCTGGCGAAGTCGGCGGATGACGAGGAAATTCCTTTTTAACATGGAGCAAGGACGACGATGATCAAACCGAAAAAGAAGAGAACGCCCCGCAAGGCGGCGGGCGATGAAGCCGGGCGCCAGCGCACCCGTCTGCTCAAGGCGGATCAGCAGGTGGACTACCGGGATTATGAGTTCCTGCGCAAGTTCATGACGGAACGCGGCAAGATTCTGCCGGGGCGCGTCACCGGAGCCAATGCCAAACAGCAGCGGCAAGTCAAGCGGGCGATCCGTCGCGCGCGGGTCATGGGATTGCTGCCATAGGCGGCGGAAGGACAGGTGGACAATGGGCAAATCCATTGAAGTGATCTTGTTGGAGGATGTGGCGGAGCTGGGACGCTCCGGCGACGCCTGCCGGGTGCGCTCGGGCTACGCGCGCAATTTCCTCTTCCCCCAGAAGCGGGCCGTGGTGATGACGCCGGGCACCCGGCGCCTCGTCGAGAAGAAGCGGGCCGAAGCCGTGCTGCGGCTGGCGCGCGAGAAGGAGGAGGCGGAAGCCCTTCTCCGGAAGCTCGAAGGCCTGACGGTGACCTGCTCGGTGAAGGCCAACGCCGAAGGCCGGCTGTTCGGCTCCGTCAGCGCCGCCGACGTGCTGGCGAAGCTGGCGGCGGAAGGCATCGAGCTCTC
>JAHDSS010000016.1 GCA_018432565.1 Kiritimatiellia bacterium | reverse complement strand
ATCGACGACGGCGCTTCACGCCTTCATGGCGACAAACCGGATGGTCTCCTTCGAGGACGCGCAGAACATCGTGGTCGATCGCCTCAAAGGCCTGAACCAGAATCTGATGAAGGCGGAGCCGCTCCGGATGCAGGCCGAGGCGCACTACCGCACGGCGGAAGCGGCCATGAAGGCCGGCCAGACCGAAAGCATCCCGGGCGTCCAGGCCTCAACGTTGATCAACGGCCTCAAGACGGATTTGGCGCGCCTGGAGCAGCAATATTCGGAGATGCGCGCGCGTTTGGGGGACATGCATCCGCAACTGCAGAGCACCATCGCCCAGATGGATGCCATCCGCACGAAACTGGCGATGGAGTCGACCTATGTCGTGGACGCGCTGCGCGGGCGCTACGAGCAGGCGCTCAATGAAGAAAAGATGCTGCGGGAAGAATTGCGGAAGCAAGAAGAAGCCGTTCTCCAGTTCAATGAATTGGCGGCCAAGTACAATTTGTTCCGCCAGAGCCGGGATTCCATCCAGGAGGCCTATTCCACCATTATCCGCCGCATCGACGAATTAAACGTGAGCCAGCTGAGCGGGCAGGGCGACAGCGTGTTCGTGGTGTCGCGCGCAGAAGTGCCCCAGGAAAAATCCTGGCCCTCGCGTTCGCGGATGCTGCTCATGGGGATTTTCTTCGGCGGCTTGTTGGCTATCGGCGTCTGCTTCTTCCTGGATTACATGGATACGACGATCAAGGGCGAAAGCGACGTTCGGACGCTGCTGAACAGCTCCGTCATTGGTGGGGTGCCGTCGGCCGAAGCCGAAGCCGGCGATGCGGCTTTCGACGATCTTTTTGCCGTCAACAAGCCGCGCAGCCATTTTGCCGAAGCCTTCCGTTCGGCCCGGACGGCGCTGGCCTTCAGCATGGTGGACAAGCCCCTCCGCTCCGTGGTGGTCACCAGCACGATGCCCGCCGAAGGCAAAACGCTGACGGCCGTCAACTTGGCCATCGCCCACGCCCAGGCCGGCAAGCGCACCTTGCTGATCGACGCCGATCTGCGCAAGCCGCGCGTCCATGCGGTGTTCAACGGCCGCAGCGACGTCGGATTGTCCAATCTGCTGGCCGCGGACAACCTGGAGTCGGAACGCGCCATCGTGCAGACCGGCATCGCCAACCTGTTCTACATGTCCAGCGGCCCGGTTCCGCCCAATCCCGTGGAATTGCTGGATTCTGAACGCTTCGGCCGGCGCCTCGAAGAATGGCTCAAGAAATATGAAATGATCGTGTTCGACGCTCCGCCGATGCTCAACCTGGCCGATGCGCTGGTCATCGGCAAGCACATGGACGGCGCGGTGCTGGTGGTGCGGACGTTCGTCACGAACAAATATGCCGCCCAGCAGGTGGCCCGCCAGATAGCGGCGTCCAAAATCAAGTTGCTGGGCGTGTTGCTCAACAACGTGGACATGCCGTCCGGCGCCGCGTATTCGTCCTATTACTACAGCCGTTACGGGGGGTATTACGGCGACCGGCCCGAAACGGCCAAAAAAGGGTGGCGCGAGAAGATCGGCGCATTGGCCGGCCGGCGTTCCGGGAGATCCCATCCAAAGTCATGATCGACCTGCATGCCCATGTCTTGCCGGGATTGGACGATGGCGCCGCGGATGAAACCGCGGCGCTCGCCTTGTGCCGGCTGGCCCTCGAGGACGGCATTCGCACGCTGGTGGCCACGCCGCATCTGTATGGCGGCTTGGGCGTGGCGGATCCGCGCATGATCCCGGCGGCGGCCGAACGGCTGCGGCAACGGCTGCGGGAAGAACGAATCGATCTCGATTTGCGCTGGGCCGCAGAAATGCCGGTCCTGGAAAACGTCGTGGAGCTGTATTGCACGGGCATTTGGCCGGCCTACGACGTTCAGCGGCGCTACGTGTTGCTGGAAATGGCGCCTCTCGTGAACGGGCTGGCAATCCTGAAAGAAACCGTCTTCCGCTTGCGTCTGGAAGGGGCTGTGCCGGTTCTGGCGCACCCGGAACGGCTGGATTTTCTCGATCGGCTCGCGGACGTCGAAGGCTTGCGCAACCAAGGGGCCGTGCTCCAAATCACGGCCGCTTGCCTACTGGCACCCGGTTCTTCATCCTGCCGTCGCGCCACGGAATGGGTGCACCGCGGCTGGGTGCAGGTGGTGGCTTCGGATGCCCACGATCCCGTGCGGCGCCCCCCCCGGATGGCCGCCGCGCGCCGATGGCTGGCGGAGCGGGAAGGGGAGGCTTGCGCCGCGGACCTGACGGAAGGCAATCCCGGGAAAATCCTGGCGGGCGAACCTCTTTGACATGCATTCCAAGCCTCGCCATCACCATTCCCGCCGCCGGCATTTCCGGCCGGAATACGGCTTCGCGCTGCTGGTTTCGCTGTTGGCGCTGGCGGCCACGATCCCCCGCGGCAGCGTCGGTTTTTTCGAGTCGCGGCTGATCGCGATCGGTGCGTGGCTGATCGGCGGCCTGGGCTGGCTGACGGCTCCCGCAGTCCGGCCGGCGCAGCGGCCGCTTCCGCGGCGGTTGGCCGGAGCGGCGGCGCTTTTGCTGGCGTTGTGGTGCGGCTGGCAACTGTGGTCAGGATCCGGAGAGTGGAGCGGCCAATTTTGGCGCGGCGACGCCAAACTGTTCGCCGACGTGATGGCGGATGCTTCGGCTGGTTCGCTGGCGGTGGAACGATTCATTTCCTTCCATACCGCATGGCTGTGGGCGGGCTTGGGCGTGCTGGCCTGGGCCGGGGCGCGCCGGTTCGGCAACCGCAAGGCGTTGAAAGCGGTCGTGGTCGGCTTGCTGGCCGTGGGCATCGTCCAGGCGATTCTGGGCATCTCGTTGGGCGTGGATGCTGCGGGCCGCTTGCTGGGCACGTTCGGCAGTCCCAACGGATTGGGCGGACTGTTGGCCATGACGTTGCCGGTGCAGTTAGGCTTCATGCTGTCTCGGACCACCCGCCGTCCCTTGCGCGGAAGGACCGGCTGGCGGTGGTGGCTTCAGCGGCTGGGCGACAGTTGGGAGGCCTGGCTCCGGCCATTGCTTTGGTTTACGTGGCTTCTCCAATGGGCGGCTTTGTATCTGACGGGCTCCATGGGCGGAGCCACCGCGGCGCTGGCAGCCTGTGCCATTCTGGCGATCTGGATGGCCAAAGATCGGCCTGAATTCCGCCTCCGCCTCGGCGTCTGGGGGGGCGCGTTGGTGCTGGCGGCGCTGGTTTTCGGCCTGCATGCCCGTCAACGAAACGTTCTGGACCGGGCCATGGGCGAGACCGGCGCGCTGGAAACATCCAAAGCTTCCCGAATGGAAATTTGGCGCGCCGCCTGGAATTTATGCCGGGATTTTCCATGGGGTGCAGGCCCCGGCGGAACCAGCCGGGTGTTGGCCATGAACCAACCTGAATCGATGGGACGCTATCGGTTGGACTATGCCCATAACGACATTCTCCAGTTTGCAGGTGATTTAGGATGGCCCGGCGGAACGCTATTGGCGTTGTTGCTGGGCTTGACGCTCTGGCAAGGTTGCCAAGCGTGCCGTCCGGTTGGTCACAACGACAAGGGGGCGGTCTGGTTGCGCCGGGGAGCATGGGTGGCCGTGCTTGGTGCCTTGGTGCATGCCCAGACCGAGTTCAACTTAAGCGCCCGCCCCGGAGTCCAACTCCTCTTCATGTTGCTCTGCGGGATTTTGTGGAGCCGAACCGATTGGCTTCCGGAACCGGATGGGTCGGAGGAGACGGGCGCAGGCTTCGCCGCTCTCCGTCGGGGTCGGATTATCATGGCAGCGGCGATGGTGGCGGCCATTTGGTTTTCCGGACGCTCCGCTTGGGCGTGGCGGCTCCACGAAGGCGCGTGCGCGGCCGCCGGGCTTTCCGGGGACTCCTATTATTGGTTCCGCAAACCGGCCGTTGCGCCCAAAGAAGCGGATCGGACCCTGGAGCGGGCCAAGCAGGCCGCTCCGCAGGCGTCCGGTTTTCGGCTGACTGCGGCTAAATTCATTTTACGGCGGCACGATCAACTGGTTGATCGGGTGGCGCGGGATCTCCTGATGTCGGGAAACGCCGAGATCTCGGCCGAGCTTTTGCTGGATCCCGCCGATCCGGTCCATGAACAGGCCCGTCGGGTTGCGGCCGTGGCCACGCGCGTGGAAGAAAAAGCGGCGCTGGAAACCGCCTTGGCGGAGGCCACGCAGGCCGTGGCGCTGGCTCCGTGGGATTCTTCCGCGCGGTTGCTGCGCGCCGAAGTCTATTTGCGGATGGCGGCGGTGCCGGGCTTGAATCCCGATGCGGGCAACCTGGGCTTGCGCGATTTGAACCTTGTCGCCGCGCTCTATCCGGCCAACGCCTATGTGCTGGCAGAAGCCTGCGCCGTTCTGGTGCGGGGCCCCGGCCTGCCCGACGACCGGGAACGCTTGCTGGACTGGGGCACGCGGGCTTTGCGGATGGATTCTTCGCGGGCCTGGACGGTCTTCGATGCCTGGTGGCGCCGGCGCATCGGCGTGCAGCGGATGCTGGAATCCGCCGAGCTGCCGGTGGAAATTCTTTGGAACATGTACGTCCGGCTCGATCGCGCCCAGCGCCAACCGGAAGCCCGCCAATGCCTGGTGGCCTTGGAACAACGCGTGTGGAGCGAACAATTGCCGCCCGCGGCCTCTTGGTGGGCTCCGCTGCGCCGCAAACAATGGAATATCCAGCAGGCGCAATATCGCATTCGCATCACCACGGAATGGCTGAAACGGCACTTGCGGGAAGGGGACTGGGCACAAATCGTCGCGTCGGCCGCGATGCGTTCGGCCATGCGTTCTCTGCGCGTCCAAATCGAAATGGACAAGATGGAGCTGGCCGGTTCCGCCTCTCCGGCTTTGCGCCGCCTGCGCCTGCGCGAATGGGCGGCCACTGGACGACTCACGCCGGATTGGACCTGCGAATGGATTCTGGCCGAATCCGAAGCCGGATCCCCGCTCCGCTCCATCGAAGAATCCCTTGCCGAATTGATCTTGCTGAACGAAGAATCCCGGCTTCGCGAGCGGTTGGCTGCCTTGCGCCTGTCGGGCAACGAGTTCGCGATGGCCAACGCCCTGCTCGAAGCCTTGCGGTCCGAGCTGGCCCAGCAGCCGGAGCAGGCCGCGGCCATCTTGTCGGACGCCATGGTCCAAGGACGGATTTACCCTCGCTATGCACATCGGATCTGGCTCTGGCGGGCCCGCTTGCTGCATGCGGCCGGCTTGGGTGCCGAGGCCGAGGCCGCCCGGGCGGAGGCCGTTGCCGCATGCCCTGCCGATCCGGACGTAACGGACGGAATGGCCCCGGCGGTGCCGGCCAGTCCAGCCACGTCGTTTCCCCTTTTGAACTTGGGTTTTGCCGGCCAGCGGCTGCGCTTGCTCCAGATCGCCATCCAAGAGCCCGGCGACGCTTCCGGCATCCCCGTTTTGCTGCTCGTCTGGCGGTTTTGCGGCAGCTTGCCGCCCGATTTGAGGTTGGATGTGCGCATCCGCGACGAAGACGGGCATGCCCGGCTCCGCAAAGGCGTTGTCGTCGATCAGGAAAGCGCCGCCAAGTTCAACCACGGCATGCCTGCGCTGGGTTCGACCTGGACTTGGACCATCCCGCTGACGGCTTTCGCGGCCAAAGGAAGCCTGTTGGACGTGTGGGTAACGGCCGGCAAAACAAGATTGCCGGCCGACGACGGTTTGGCGCTTCTGGAAATCAATTTGGAAAAACTGCCCCGGTTTTCGCCGCCGGATCGCCCATGAATGCGCGGAACCAGCGCTTGATCTGAGCACTTCGGTACGCTAGAACAAAACGCGGATTTCACTTCGATGAAATCAGGGATCATAAGATGAATAACAACGCATTGAAATTTGGGTTTGCGACCGTCTGGTTGGCCATTGCGATGGCTTATGGACAAACGGCGCCAGATGAACAACCGGTTCGGATTGAATTGGCTTCTGGAAGGCTTCTTTCAACCTCCCTGGCCAATCGCTCCTTGCGCTTGCCGACCTTGGCCGGCGATTTGACCTTCCCTCCGGGTGAACTGACCCAGATATCGTTTTCGGCGGATGGCCAATGCGTCGCGCAAACCATCTACGGCGATGATTGGCGGATGCCGGCAAGTCCTTACATCCTACTTGATTTGGTTGTAAATCCGCGATTATACGACTTGTGGGGCCAGGTGGCGTCCGTGTCCTTTTTGGCCCCCCCCGCGATCGTGGAAAAGGCTGCAACGGCCTGGAAAGCCACCTTGTCCGATGGCAGCGAGGTCCTGTTGAGCCCCCGGTCAGCCGAACTGAGGGTCGAGCTTGCCGATGGAAAGATGGATCTGCCCTGGCCCATCATCTGGAGCATGGAATCCATGGCCGGCCAAGAGCAGGTGCGCTTGGAAATTGCCCCCGGCCAGTTCGTGCTCCACGCGTTGCCGTCCCCACGTTCTTTGGTCGCCGAAGATTTGGGTGGGCGCCGGCTCAGATTCTCCTGGGAAGACGTTCGAAAAATCGTTCAAATCGGCCGCAAGTTGAGCGCATCGGAGAACAGGCGTTCGGGCCATGTCGTCACCTGCCGCGGATTCGACGGCCAAGAATGGCGTGTCGTTTCTCCGGTTGCCATCCTGCGGATCAAAGGCCGCGGCGGCGTTTGGAAGCTGCCTTCGACGCGGATT
>JAHDSS010000431.1 GCA_018432565.1 Kiritimatiellia bacterium | reverse complement strand
GTGTACGGCACGACCACGACCATCGCCTATCCCGCCAGCCATCCGGACACGATCGCGGTGGGCGCCAGCACGGATTGCGATTACCGCTCCGACTACAGCCAGTACGGCACGGGACTGGATTTCGTGACGGCCAGCTCCGGCGGCACCAACGGGATTTCCACCACGGATCGCACGGGGACGGACGGATATGTGTCGGGCGATTATGACGACGCGTTTGGCGGCACGTCGTCTTCTTCGCCGCTGGCGGCGGGCATTGCGGCGCTGGTGTTGGCGAAGAATACAAATCTGACGGCTGGGGAGGTCCGGGCGCTGCTGCGCAAGAGCTGCGCCAAGATCGGCGGGGTGACGTATTCCGGCGGAGACGCCGGCGCGGGCGGATGGAACACCTACTACGGCTACGGCAAGCTGATGGCCACGCTGGCCCTGGACAACACGCCGTCGCTTCAGCCCCCGGCCTTCAGCGGCATCAGCGCCACGAACGGATTGCCGGTGAACCTTCCCTTCCTGTCTCCTTCGGGAGTGCCGTGCCTGTTGCAGTACACCACCAATCTCGCGGCGGCACCCGTGGTGTGGGTGCAGGCGGATGCCGAACCGGGGACCGGCGGCGAAATCATGCTGGAGGACGGTTCCGCGACCAATCCGGTCCGGATGTACCGTGTGATTCGCGGCCCGTAGCGTTCAGGTTCAGCGCGAAAACCGGCGCTTGGCCTTGACGGAGCCGAAGGAGCGGACGCGGCCGGAGCCCTGGCCGCCGGGCCTTCCGCCGGGTTTTCCCCCCGGCTTTCCACCGGGCTTCCGGGCGGATGCGCGGGGCGGCTGGGCACGGGGGCGGGAGGGGGAGGCCTGCGGGGCGGGTGCCCGGGAGTAGTCGAAGCCGTCAAGGCGGCGGCGCTCGATCTTGAAACCAAGCAGGCGTTCGATGGCGCGCACGGCGCCTTCGTCCTCGCGGGTGGTGAAGGTGAAGGCGTCGCCGGTCTTGGCGGCGCGTCCGGTGCGGCCGATACGGTGGGTGTAGTCATCCACGGTGACGGGCATGTCGAGATTGATCACGTGGGTGATGTCGGCGACATCAATGCCGCGGGCGGCCAGGTCGGTGGCGACAAGGATCTGGTGCCGGCCGGACTTGAAGCCGTCGAGGGCGGCCTGCCGCTGGCGCTGGGAGAGGTTGCCCTGCAGGCTGGCGGCGCGGCGGCCCGCGGCGGTGAGTTGCGCGGCGAGGCGTTTGGCGCGGTGCTTGGTTCGGGTGAACACCAGCACGGACCCGTCGCCCAGCGTATTCAGCAACTCCAGCAGCAGGGCTGTTTTCTGGCCCTGTTCCACGGGATAGAGCGCGTGATCCACGGTTTCCGCCGGCTTGGAGTGCGCGATCTGCACCGTGACGGGGTCGCGCAGGATCTCGTGGGCCAGCTTGCGGATTTCGTCGGGCATGGTGGCGGAGAACAGCAGGGTCTGGTGGGCGGCCGGGAGGCGCTTGAGGATCTTGCGGATGTCGGGCAGGAAGCCCATGTCAAACATGCGGTCGGCTTCGTCGAGCACCAGGCATTCGACGTGGTCGAGAGTGAACTTGCCCTGGCCGAGCAGGTCCAGCAGGCGGCCGGGGCAGGCGATGGCGATATCGGCGCCCTGGCGGACGCCGTTGATCTGCGGCTGCATGCCCACGCCGCCGTAGATGGTGACGTGGCGCAGGCCGGTGCCGGCGCCCAGCTTGAGCAGGACATCCTTGGTTTGCTCGGCCAGCTCGCGGGTGGGGCCGACAATCAGCGCGCGCAGCTTCCGGCGCGGGCCGGACAGCAGGCGGTGGAGCACGGGCAGCACGAACGCGGCGGTTTTGCCGGTACCGGTCTGGGCCAGGCCGACGACATCGCGGCCTTCGAGAATGGCCGGGATGGTTTTTTTCTGAATGGGGGTTGTCAGGGCATAGCCCTGCGCCTCGACGTTTCGAAGAAGCTGGGCATCCAGGCCCAGGGAATGGAAGCTCATGATCGGGGATTCTTTCCGGTGGCGGGTTGCGTCAGGTGGGGGTTCACGACGCCATCGGGCCATGCTTCCACAGAGCCGCCGCGCTCTGTGCACAGCGGAACCGGGACGCTACGCCATCCCGGGGAGCATGTCCAGCGCCGATATGAAGGGGCATGCGGCCAGGCCATGTATGTACATTTCGAAGCCGTTCGATTCCGGAAACAGCCCGGCTCGGCAGGGACGCCTTGCCCTGCCCATCGCCGGATGGGAGGCTTCAGGTAGGGCGAACCCTCCGGGTGAGCCGATCTTCATGGCCGTTCAGCAGCGGCTACAGTACATCTGAATATGCCCTATTGGGCGGCGCCCTGGCGGAGCAGGCGGGCGAGGGCTTTGGCCACGGGGTGGTTCGGCACCTGGAACGACAGGGTGCGGTTTTGGCGCTGGACAAAGCCGCTGGCAATCAGCGTGCGCAGATGCAGGTCAAAGGAACAGGGGGCCATGGGGATTTCCGCCCGCAGCTGAGCCGTGGTTTTGGATGATTGCAGCAGCGACCGGACAAGGGCGATCCGGCGTTCGTGGGACAGTCCGGCGGCGATGCGGCTTATGTCGGCATCGTGAGGGGCGGATTGGGCCTCCATGGCGGCCAGCACCGCCTTGAGCAAGGGCGCCGCGGAAGCGACCTGCGGATCGGGCGCGGGTTGATAGATCAGGGATGCGCCCTGATGAACGGGGCGGAGAAAGCCGCGCGACTGGATGCGGCGCATTTCCTGGCTGGCATAGGGCTGGCTGATGCCGACGGCTTTCGCCAGTGCGGCGATGTTCTGGCCGGGACGGTCATGCAGTTCCCGCAGCAGTTGGATGCGGGTGGAGCCGGCCAGCATCCGGCAGGTTCTCCAGAGAGTCGGGTTCAGCATTTTCATGATCGGGTCTCCTTGGCGTTTTGTATAGTTATTGCAATAACTATAGTTATTGCAAGAACTATATATTCTGGCAGTAAACAGTTTGGGGATCGGGGGGGCTGGAGTGGCGGGGGGGGGGTGAACTTGAGCGGACCGGATTCACCCACGGGGCAGGGCCGCGGGGGGCTGTTCAGCCGACGGCGGCGCGGCCGAGATCGAAGGCGCGGAGGTTGACCTCCAGGAATCTGGGGGGGATGCGTTCGCGCATGGCGGTCTGCCAGTGGGATTCGTCGAAGGGGACGAGAGTGGAGAGCGCGCCGACGAGCACGACATTGGCGGTGCGGAGGTTGCCGGCCTGTTCGGCGAGCGGATTGGCGTCGAGCAGCAGGAGCCCGGGGCGGGCGGCGAGGCGCTGGTCCATATCCGCCGCCGGGGGCTGGAGGCCGCTGGACACGGTGACGGGGATGCGCTCCATGTTGTTGACGAGGATCTTCGCCGCCGGCTTGGCGAGATGGACCCAGCGGAGGGCTTCGGAGCGCTCGAACGAAACGAGGACGTCGGACTGTCCGTCGGGGATGATGGGCGAAAAGACCCGGGTGCCGAACCGGACCTGGCTGATGACGGAGCCGCCGCGCTGGGACATGCCGTGGATTTCGGATTTTTTGACGTCGAAGCCGGCGTGCATGGCGGCGAGGGCGAGGATGTCGGAGGTGAGCAGGGTTCCCTGCCCGCCGACGCCGACGAGGGAGATGTTAAAGGGAACGGAATGGTCGCGGGGGGTGGTCATGGGGGGATCCTTCCTACTGGACGGGGGCGATGGCGTCGAACCGGCAGACCTGCGCGCACAGGTTGCAGCCGGTGCAGAACATGGGATCGATTTTCGACTGGAAGCGCTTGCCGGCGGCATCCCTGGGTTCGCCGCGGACAATGGCGGGGCAGCCGAGGCGGAAGCAGGCGCCGCAGGCGGTGCACTTGCCGGGGTCCACGGCGTTGATATGTTTGCCGGCCCATTTTTCGTGCAGGACACAGGGGCCGCGGACGACGACGACGGCGGGCTCGCCGGAGTCCAGGCATTCGGTGAAGACGGTTTCCAGGCGGGCGAGGTCGTAGGGTTCGACTTCGTGGACGCGGGGGATGCCGAAGGCGCGGGCGATGTCGGCCACGCGGGCCTGGGGGGATTCGGCGCCGAGAAGGGTGTGGCCGCTGCCGGGATTTTCCTGGTGGCCGGTCATGGCGGTGATGCGGTTGTCGAAGACCATGACGGTGACGGGGATGCGGTTGTAGGCCACATCGAGCAGGCCGGTCATGCCGGAATGGAAAAAGGTGGAGTCGCCCATGACGGCGGCGATGCGCTTGTTGGGCAGGCCGGCCTTGCGCATGCCGACGGCGGTGCCGATGGCGGCGCCCATGCAGACGCAGGTATCCATGGCGGCGAGGGGCGGGGCGGCGCCGAGGGTGTAGCAGCCGATGTCGCCGCAGACGGCGGCCTTGAGTTTGGACAGAATATAGAAGGGTCCGCGGTGGGAGCAGCCGGAGCAGAGGACGGGCGGACGGGTGGGCAGGCCGGTTTCGGGGGCGGGGGCGTCGGGGCGGGGATCGCCGAGCAGTTCGGTCCGCAGGGCGGCCAGGCGCATGGGGTTGAGTTCCATCATGCGCAGTTCGGTGTTCGGTTCGACCACGGGGATGCCGGCGGCGCGGATCTGCTCGGCCAGAACGGAATCGGATTCCTCGATGACGACAAGGCGTTTGAGGCCGGCGGCGAAGGCGCGGATTTTTTCAATGGGGGGGGGATTGGAGAGGCCGACCTTGAAGACGGGGGCGTCGGGAAAGACCTCCTTGACGTATTGCCAGGCGACGCCGGAGGCGACGAAGCCGAGATCGCCGATGCCGGGATCCGCGCGGTTGAAGGGGGAGGTCTCGGAGAGTTCGCGCAGGGCGGCGGAGCGTTCCTCGACCTTGACGCGCATGAGGCGGCCGTGGGCGGGGATGGCGACATTGCGCCGGGCGTCCTTGACGTAGGGGATGGCGGGGGCTTCACCGCGTTCGCCGGAGCCGATGTTCACAAGGGTGGAGGTGTGGGCGGTGCGCGTGGTGGTGCGGACGATGACGGGGACCTGATATTTTTCGCTGAGTTCGAAGCCGGCACAGACCATGTCGTAGGCCTCCTGGGAGTCGGCGGGTTCGAACAGGATGCACTTGGCGAATTTGGCGAGCGAGCGGTTGTCCTGCTCGTTCTGGGAGGAGTGAAGGGAGGGGTCGTCGGCGTTGACGATGACCATGCCGCCGATGGCGCCGATATAGGTGAAGGTCATCAGGGGGTCCATGGCGACATTGAGGCCGACGTGTTTCATGGCGACGAGGGCGCGGACGCCGGCGAGGGAGGCGCCGACGCCGATTTCCATGGCGACCTTTTCGTTGACGGACCACTCGCAGTCGATGGCGCCCTTGAATTCGGCGACATGCTCCATGATTTCGGTGGAGGGCGTGCCGGGATAGGCGGCGGCGACGCGGCAGCCGGAGCGGTAGGCGGCCCAGGCGATGGCCTGGTTGGCGGAAAGCAGTTTGGTCTGTGTCATGGTCGGATCCGATCGGGGTTTGCTTTTCGTCACTAGTCAAACGAAGCGGTAAAAATATCATGGCCTGCCGGGGCGGGGAAGTCCGAAAAGCGGCGGAAACGGAGAAGCAGAAAAAAGTATAGTTATTGCAATAACTATATATATGGCCGTAACGATTGTACACGTCAGGGGGCGGTTCTACCGAAGCACGAAAAGATTGCCTGGGAGGGCGTCGGCATAGTAAGGATGACGATCATGCGGAGACGCAAGGGAGGAGTGGCCATGAAGCGCGAATGGATCCGGGTTCTGGGGCTGGCGATGGTGCTGGGGGTGTGGGTCGCGGCGGGGTGCAGCGACGACGATGACGACGCGGGGGAGGAGACCGCCGTGGTGCGGGTCACCAATACCGTCAACGGGGTGGAGACGGTGACGGAGGTGGTGGTGACCAATGCGCCGGCGGCGGACGTGCCCCCGGCGGCGGAAGCCGCGGAGCGGTCGTTTGTTGGCCGCTGGAGAGGGGCCTATGAAAACCGGGATGGCCGGTGCGAGATCGATCTGGATATCCGGGTGCAGGATGGCGAGGCGGTGAGGGGACAGTTCACGTCCAGCCAGGGGCCGTGGCGGGATGACCTTGGAAACACCGGGACCTTCCGGATCACCAATCTGGTGAACCAGCTGGCGGCGATCAACGCCGGGGATTGAGGCCGGGGGAGGCGGGTCTGGAGGCGGTGACCCAGAGGAAGGTTTCGCCGCCGATGGCGCGGCGGTCGAAGGCGTCCGGGACGAGGCCGGCGGCGTCGAGCTGGGTGCGGAGGTTCTCCGGGGTGGTGTGGCTGTAGAAGAGGCGCTGGCCCATGAATTCCTTGGTTCCTTCGAATTCGTCGGCGCCGGTGTAGTCCCGGGTGGCGTAGGTGAAGAGGACCTTGCCGCCGGGCCGGAGCCAGCGGAACAGGCGTTGAAAGAGGGGGGGATGGCGGGCGCGGGGCACGTGAAAGAGGGCGTAGATGCAGGTGACGGCGTCGAAGGCGGCGGGGGGGAAGTCCACGTCGGCGAGATCGGCGCAGAGGGTGTGCATGCGGGGGGCGTAGCGGGCGGCGAGTTCGAGCATCCGGGGGGAGAAGTCCACGCCGGTGACGTCCCATCCGCGGTCGAGAAAGAAGCGGGGGAACGGTTCGCCGGCGCCGCAGCCGAGGTCGAGGAGCCGGCCGGGCCGGGGCGGCAGGCGGTGAAAGAACGGTTCGAGGAGGCCGGACATGTCGAAGAGCCCGCGGTTGGCCTCGTAGGTTTCGGCGAAGCCGTCGTAGATCTTGCGGAGGTCGGGCGGCATGGTCAGGCGGGCAGCAGCAGGACGACGAATTCGCCCTTCAGGGAGTGGGTGGCGAAGTGGGCGCGGAGGTCGGCGGGCGTGCCGGCGAGGGTTTCCTCGAATTTCTTGGTGAGTTCGCGGGCGATGAAGAGCCGGCGTTCGGGGCCGAGTTCTTCTTCGACTTCATCGAGGAGCTTGAGAATGCGGTGGGTGGATTCGTAGAAGACGACGGGGGCGGGGAAGGAGGCGAGCTCGCGGAGGCGCCGGCGGCGGGCGGCGGTTTTGTGGTCGAGAAAGCCGTCGAAGAGGAACCCGCGGCCTTCGGTGGCGCCGCAGAGGGCGAGGGCGGCGGTAAGGGCGGAGGGGCCGGGGATCACGGTGACGGGCAGGCCGGCTTCGCGGACGGCGGCGGCGGCGCGGGCGCCGGGATCGGACAGTCCGGGCATGCCGGCGTCGGTGACGAGCGCGAGGGCTTCGCCGGCGCGGAGGCGGCCCAGGATTTCGTTGATGCGGGCGCGTTCGTTGAACTTGTGGCAGGAGATCATGGGGGTGCGCAGGCCGTGGCGGTCCAGCAGCCGCCGGGTATGGCGGGTGTCTTCGGCGAGGATGTGAGTGGCGTCGCGCAGGATGCGCAGGGCGCGCAGGGTGATGTCCTCGAGGTTGCCGATGGGGGTGCCGACGAGATAGAGGCCGGGCGGCAGCGGAGACGAATCCGCCCCCGGCGCGGAAGCGGGCCCGGGGGCGGGGGGAAGGCCGTCCATGGGGGGCGGTCTATTCGTTGTCCTTCTCCACGAGCCGGATGGTGCGCGG
>JAHDSS010000034.1 GCA_018432565.1 Kiritimatiellia bacterium | reverse complement strand
TAGTCCGGGCGGATGTTTGCGGGCGGCCAGAAGCGGCCGGCGCGGATGCCGGCAACGACCTCGCGGGCGGCGTCGAGGGCGGCGGGATAGAGGCTCTCGCCGCCGGACGTTTCGATATTCCACTCGATGATCCGGCTGTCGCGGGCGGCCTTGGGCAGGGTGAAATAGCCGGTGGCGACGCGGGCGCCGGGATGCGCCTGTTCGTAGAGCCAGCGGTAGAGCGGGAGCTGCAGATCCGTCCAGGCCCGGTTGCGCGGCTGGTAATGGGTCTCGGCGGGGGTCTTTCCGGCGTCGGTGGTTTTGTAGTCGAGGATGCGGATGCGGCCGTCGTCCGCATGGCGTTCGATGCGGTCCAGGCGGGCGCGCAGGCGCATGCCGTCGAGTTCGCCTTCGAAGGCCTGTTCGGCGGCCTGGATGCGCCAGCCGTCGCGGACCGAGCCGGCATGGACGGCCGCCGCGGCGCGGAGGCGCTGGCGCAGGGAATCGAGCTGCACGGCGACGGCCAGGGGCGGGTGCGCGCCGAACTGGCGGCGGGCCCGCTGATCGAGATCGGCCAGGAGGCGGGCCTGGATTTTCTCTTCGTCGTCGCAGGCGGCCAGCGAAGGCAGGAGGCTCAGCGCGGCGTGGGCGAGGGTGCCGAAGCCCATGGGATCCATCTCGCGCGCGTCGTCGGCTTCCGGCTGCATGCGCAGGATGCGTGCGAGATAGAAGCGGAAGGGGCAGGCGAGGTAGGCGCTGAAATCCGTGACATGCAGGGTGTCGGGGATCTGCTCCGGGGTGCAGGCGGGCGGGGCGATCCGGAGGGCGGGGCGGGCGGGGGCGCCGGGCGGCGCGGCGCGCAGCGCGGGACCGTCGAACAGGCGCATCACGCGCCCCGGCAGGTCGGCGTCCGGGCAGGCCATCAGCAGGCGCGAAGGCAGCTGCGGGTCCTGATTGGCGGTGCGGCGGCTGTAGAGGAAGCGCACGCCGCCGGGCGGGCGGGAGGCGATCAGGGCGCGCGCCAGGAACAGGTCGCGGGCCAGCGCGTCGCGGTTGCCGGGCAGGCCGGCGCGGACGCGCAGCGAGTCAGGCAGGAAGGCGTCGCCGAGGCGCGTTTCCGGCACGATGCCTTCGCGCATGCCGGACAGCAGCACGGCCGGCGAATCGTCCCACTGGACTTCGAGCCAGCCGATGGTTTCGCGGGGCGCGGCGGGATCGGGCCGGGGAAAGACCTGTTCGCGCGGCAGGCCGGCCTGCAGC
Organism: Kiritimatiellia bacterium; assembly: GCA_018432565.1. GTDB lineage: Bacteria > Verrucomicrobiota > Kiritimatiellia > CAIQIC01 > Lenti-01 > JAAZFE01. The sequence continues at coordinate 842 of JAHDSS010000034.1, read as the reverse complement.
AGCGCCAGGGTGTCCTCCTCGGCGAGACCCAGGCGGCGGGCCGCGTCGCCGGCGGACTGAATCCGGGCGGCGAGCTGGCCGGCTGCCTCGGCAAACAGGGGATCGCGCGGGCGGCCGGGCGGCACGTTTCGGCAGTCGTAGAGATCCGCCAGGAACGGCAGGAGGGGGGCGGCGGCCTGTTGGTTCATTTCCTCCAGCGCGCGATGCAGCACGGGGAAGTCGCGGGCGAAGGCCCTCAAGTCGTCAAAGGCGGCGGGCAGGTGGGCGGTCTGGCAGCGGTCGAATTCCGACAGCAGGTCGCCGACATCGTTCAGGTCCAGGCGATGAAGCAGCCAGTCCTGGGCATCGGGATGGCGGAGAAAGGCGGCGGTGGCTTCGCAGGTGCGCTGCCGGCGGAAGGCCAGCCAGGCGGACAGCAGGCGGCCGGGCGCGGTATCCGCCAGCGGCACGCCGTTGGGCAGGTAGAGGCGGAGGCGGTCCGCCTGCAGGCGGCGGGCCAGGGCGCGGGCGCTGTCCGGGTCGGGCGTGCAGACCGCCAGCGCGCGGTGGTCGCGTTCGGCTTCGATCAGCAGAGATGCCAGGGCTTCTGTTTCGTCCGCCGCCTGCTCGAACACATGGATGCCGGCATCGTCCAGCGGCAGGGGTTCGTCTTCCCACCGGTCGGGGAGGGGGCGTCCCCAGGCATCGAACCGGTCGCGGTCGGAATCCGGTGCGAGGACATGCACGTCCACCGGGACGCAAGCGGCCAGCGACTCCAGCCTGCGCGCGGCCAGCGCCGGCAGGTCCGGAACAAACAGCACGGCCACGCGGATGTCCGGCGGCAGATCGGGGGGGCGGCGCGC
>JAHDSS010000299.1 GCA_018432565.1 Kiritimatiellia bacterium | reverse complement strand
GACGCGCTGGCGGCGTGCGTGGGCGGGATCGGGATCGCGCCGGGCGCGAACATCAATTACGACACGGGCTGCGCGGTGTTCGAGGCGACGCACGGGACGGCGCCGAAGTACGCGAACCTCGACAAGGTGAATCCGGGGTCGCTGATTCTCTCCGGCGAGATGATGTTCCGGTACATGGGCTGGACGGAGGCGGCGGACCTGCTGATCGCCGGCGTGGAGAAGACCATCGGGCAGAAGACGGTGACGTACGACTTCGCGCGGTTGATGGAGGGGGCGACGGAAGTGAAGTGCTCGGAGTTCGGGGCGGCGATCGCGCGGAACATGTAAGCACGGAGCCGGAACAGCCATTTAGCAGGAAAACAGAAAATGGGCAGGAAAACAGGAACGGATAAGAGATACAGACGGGAAACTACCCAGGTTTCTCCTGTTTTCCAGTTGTTTCCTGTGTTCCTGCTAAAATCTGATTTTAAAAGGAAAGAATCATGAGCAATCAGCAGAAGCAGCAGCCGGCGACGGCATCGGACGGGATCACGCCGCGGGCGGCGGACTACGGGCAGTGGTATCTGGACATCGTGAAGCGGGCGGAGCTGGCGGACCATTCGTCGGTGCGCGGATGCATGGTGATCAAGCCGCACGGGTACACGATCTGGGAGAAGCTGCAGCGGGAGCTGGACGACCGGTTCAAGGCGACGGGGCATGTGAATGCGTATTTTCCGCTGTTCATTCCGCTGTCGCTGCTGGCGAAGGAGGAGGAGCACGCGGCGGGCTTCGCGAAGGAGTGCGCGGTGGTGACGCACTACCGGCTGAAATCGATCGACGGCAAGGTGGCGGTGGATCCGGAATCGAAGCTGGAAGAGCCGTTGGTGGTGCGGCCGACAAGCGAGACGATCATCTGGGAGCAGTACCGCAACTGGATCCAGAGCTATCGCGACCTGCCGCTGCTGATCAATCAGTGGGCGAACGTGGTGCGCTGGGAGATGCGCACGCGGTTGTTCCTGCGCACGGCGGAATTCCTGTGGCAGGAGGGGCACACGGCGCATGCGACGGAAGCCGAGGCGCGCGAGGAAGTCTCGAAGATGCTGGCGGTCTATGCCGACGTGGCGGAGAACGTGATGGGCG
>JAHDSS010000575.1 GCA_018432565.1 Kiritimatiellia bacterium | reverse complement strand
GCTGGAAGAGGATTTCGCGGCGGACGCGGACGCCGGCATCGCCGCGGCGTGGATCGGAATACAGGCGGAAGAGGGCGGAGGGCGGATTGGTGTCGCCGGGGACGCGCAGGGGATAGGCGGCGGCGCCGAGGTAATCCACGACGGTCATGGGGCTGCCGTTGGTGTTGAGGTCGAGGGGGCGCTTGGCCTCGCCGAAGTCGGCCAGCTGGATAGCTTCGTAGGTATTGGTGCCGTTGATGCGGCCGCTGTACTTGTGGTGGATGGTGCCGGGGGTGCCCGGGGGAAACACAACCGTGGCGGAAGTCCATCCGTTGGAGCCGGGGACGGGGTTCAGGAGAACGGATTCCACGGCGGGGGTGCCCCATTCCAGAGGCAGAGCGCTGCCATTGACGAAAAACGCGGTCGGCCGGGCGTTGGACGGGCTGATGCCCATGCCGGAGTTGGTGTTGACGAGGAACGTGACGGTAACAGCCTGCGGGATGCCGGATTCGGCGGGGAAGAGGCAGAATTCAACGGGCCGGGTGTTGGCGGAGGGGTCGGCCGCGCCGTCGGCCGCGATGGGCAGGAGGTCCGTGGAGCCGATGGGGGCGGCCAGGCCGAGGAGAACGCCGTTGGTGCCCTGGGCATCGGCCGTGACGGGCGGGATGCCGTCCACGGTCCAGTGCAGCGTGTTTTCGACAGAGGCCGGAGTGACGGGTTCGTTGAAGGCGACATAGATATTGGTGGCGCCGACCGCGCTGGCGGCGGCGCGGATCCAGGGCGCATTGACATCGCCGGCCAGCATGTCGGGGATGCCGTTGGTGTCGGTGTCGAGGGGGATGTCAAGATAGGTGGCCGTGGTGACAATGCCGTTGGTATAGTCCTCAATGGACTGGCTGGGGATGGTGTCGGGAGAACTCCAGGTGGCGGTGTTGTCGTTGGTGTGGAGACCGGCGAGGAGCCGGAGCGACGCGCCGCGGGGCACGGTTTCGCCGGGTTCGACGGTGCCCCAGCGGGTGCCTTCGTAGAGGACGGCCCAGGGGATGCGGGCTTCGAATCCCTTGTGGGGGCAGGCGGTGGCGCTGTTGTCGCTGGCCATGTCCACGGGGGTGCCGGCGGGAACGCCGCCGTTGCCGGAGTCGAAGATCGATTCGGTGTTGTTGGTGGAGGGGGCTTCCGCGCCGTCGTACAGCACGCGGATGGCGTTGTTGTAGAAGCCTTCGCTGGCGAGCATGACATCCAGGCCGAACGATCCGCCGTCCACCCATCCATATCCGTTCCAGCCCAGGTAGGACTGTTCGTTGCCGGTCCAGTTGGTGGTCGTGGTGGCGCCGGTGCCGGCGTCGGGGTCGGCATCGAGCAGCACCACGAGCTTCTTGCTGTTCTGGTGCCAGCCCTGGAGAGCGACGTAGAGATAGGTGTCGTCCCACGTGACAAAGAGGTTGGTCAGGGTGCCGTCGGCCCCCCAGGCGGGGACGCCGGCAAAGGTGCCGCGAAGATCGCCGGCGTCATATTCCAGCGGCTTGCCGTCAAGGGAGGGCGTGTTGGAAGGAGTGGCCCATCCGGCGGCCGCCAGCAGAACACAGGAGAAGAATCCCAGGACCTTTTTCACAACCGCCTCCATGCTTAATGCCATCATCCTATCTCAGGGATGCGGCGGGCAAAAGGGAAAAAGGAGGGGAGGAACGTCAGAGTTCTCGATGCTCTGCGGAAGAGGCATGCCCGCAACCCATCCCGGCTGAACGGGACGGGCTGCGGTTCCATGCGGAATATCGATCAGTCGAAGTAGTAGCGAACGCTGAAGAGGATGCGGAATTCGTCATCCTGCACTTCATTTTCCTCACTATCGAGGAAGATGTCATCGGTGGCAACGAGGTAGCTGCCGTCCACGGCAAGGGCAACGTCGTCGCGAATGAAGTATTTCACGCCGCCGCCGGCCGAAAAGACGGCGGCGTCAGCGTCGATGTCGCTGTCATCGGCTTCGGCGTCGGCCCAGACAACGCCGGCGCCCAGGAACGGCACAAGGGGCGAATCAAAGACGAAGTTGTACTCGGCACGGACTCCCAGTTCGGTGCTCATGTAGCGATCGCTGTCGCGTAATCCAGCGACCAGGGCCACCTCGAATCCGTCGGTGACGAACTGGCCGTAGGCAAGCTGAAGTTGTAATTCATCTCCCATCACATTGAAGATGCCCGCCCCTTCCAGAACCTTGGTGCCCTTGTCCAGATTCGGCGTGACTCTGTTTGATTCCTTATCCGCGGCGAACGAAGACCCCGCCAGCACAGCTGCGACTGCAAACACGAACCACTTGGTACTCATCTTCTGCTCCTCCTGTTTTGTTGGTTTTTCGAAACGGACATGACCCTGTATGTTGATGATCAGGTTAACCGGCCAAACCCTAACACTTTTAATTTCTTTATCAACGGCCAACGGTACAAATCAGGCGCTGGTGAGCGGTACCGCGGGTCGCCAGCAGCCTGGATGTGCTTGCTGGCGGAATCCTAGTCTTCGTTTTGGGCGGCTCCATGTGACTTGAGCCAGTCCCGAATCCATTGCTGTGATTGCTCTGTCAGCGGGCCATCGCCATATCCAAAGCGGATGCCAAGAATCCGTGCTGTTGAGAACCCTCGCCACCGGATCGAGTGACCATGCTGCATAGCTGTGAGCGCAATGCGTTCATTCCCGTTGTACCAATCGATTCCCGGACCACCACAGCACATGCATGTTTCGAGGAACGCATTAGTGGTCGTTCTTGATTGGAAGGCAATGTGTGCCCGCACCGTCGCCACCTCTCCCGCATCAGTCACTTGGAATAGGACATTGCTTTCACCGATCTTGCCGCAACAGTCGAAACCGTCGGCCCGCACCACAATTCTGTCGGCGGTGGCGATCGCCGGAAGAAAGGGGCGGTCATAGTGGAGTGGACGGTGATAGATCAGCGAGCGCAGGCACTCTTCCCATGTAAAGGCAAGGGTTGTCCCGATGGCGGTAATCAACGCCAGGGAAATGATCCATTTGTGTCTTCGGGTCATGCTCATTCGCCAATGCTTTCTCCTGCCCGCGTCAGCGTCCTGGGGACCCGACCCCTTGGGGGACTCTGGCCCTGATTGCGGGCCGCTCTTTTCATGTTTTCTGAAATAGCCTTTGTATTTCTTCAGCAACCGCCTTGGAGGCGCTTATAACGAATCGTTTTGGGTAATCCGGATAGGTGTGTTCGATTTGTATCCCGTAGCCGAACATGGCGGAGACGCGACAGGCGCTGACTATACCGTCTCGTTCGAATTCATAATGGGGGAATACTCCGGCGAGGCCGCTGAATGCCTTGGCAAAGGGAACATCGATGGTTATGCGGTCGGGGTGAACTGTAATCTGCGCAAAGGGCCAAGTAATGTGGAAATAGCCGAAAAAAATGCCGCCGCGTCCATTTATCGGTTTAATCTCGGCATTCATGTTCTAGTTTCGGCCAGACCTTATGGCTGAAGCTGGATCGGCTCAGCCGCCTTCGAGTAAAACAGTGGCGTGCCTGCGGGGGTACCGCGGGCTGCCCGGCAAGCCGGGCCTATCCGCAAAGATAGAAACATGCAGCAACAACCCACAGGACACGCCATGAAGAAAGCCTACATCGGAATCGATTCGCATAAAGCACAAAATACCGTCGCTATCGCTTTGGCCGGGCGGGAGGACCCGGAGCTGTACGGCAAGGCCCCGGCGGACCTGGACG
>JAHDSS010000157.1 GCA_018432565.1 Kiritimatiellia bacterium | reverse complement strand
GCAGCTGCAGGATATCCGCCACTTCCGCCGCCGGCTTCACCTCCGCCGTCTGATGCACATCCACCAGGATCGGCATCCCGAACCGTTCCTTGATCTCCGCCAGGATCTCCAGGCCCTTCGACAGCCCCGGGCCGCGGAACGCCTTCACGCTCGTCCGGTTCGCCTTGTCATACGACGCCTTGAAGACCAAGGGAATCCGCTCCTTCTTCGCCAGCGCCGACAGCCGGGCCGCCAGGTCCAGCGCCATCTCGCGGCTTTCGATCACGCACGGCCCCGCGATCAGCGCCAGCGGCGCGCCGCCGCCGAAACGCACGCCGCCCGCCCGGACCGCCCGGACCTTCGGCTTGGAAAACAGATTCTTGGCCATGACCGGTTTCGTCCTCTTCACTTCCGGGCCAGATGCCCCTGCACATACTCGCGGATGCCGTCTTCCAGCTTCGTGAACGGCCGGTCGTACCCCGCCGCCCGCAGCTTGCCCATCTCCGCCTGCGTGAAATACTGGTACTTGTCCCGCAGCGTGTCCGGCATCTCGATGTACTCGATCTCCGGCTCCCGGCCCATCGCGGAAAACACCGCCTTCGCCAGATCGTTCCACGACCGCGCCTGCCCCGTGCCGCAGTTGTACAGCCCCGACGCCTTTTCGTTCTCCCCGCAGAACAGCGTCACGTCCACCGCATCCTTCACATACACGAAATCCCGCACCTGCTCGCCGTCCGCAACTTCCGGCCGGTACGACTTGAACAACCGCACCTTCCCCGTCTCCCGGATCTGCCCGTGCGCCTTGTGGATCACCGAGCGCATGTCGCCCTTGTGATCCTCCCCCGGCCCGTACACGTTGAAATACTTCAGCCCCGCAATCCGCCCCAGCACCCCGCTCCGCAGCGCCCACAGGTCGAACAGCTGCTTGCTCATCCCGTACATGTTCAGCGGCGCCAGCCCCGGCGTTGCCGCATCGTCGTCGGAATACCCCTGCGACCCGTCGCCGTAGGTCGCCGCGCTCGAGGCATAGACAAACCGCGCCCCCCGCTCCAGGCACCATTCGCACAACTCCCGCGTGTACCGCGTGTTGTTGTCCAGCAGGTAGTCGGCATCCGTCTCCGTCGTGGCGCTGCACGCCCCCAGGTGATACACCGCCTTCACCGGCGGCAGACCGTCGGCCGCCACCGCCCCGCGCAGGCGCTCGATCGGCCAGATGTCCTCGAACACCAGTCCCTGCAGGTTCTTCCAGCGTTCATCCGTCCCCAGGTCGTCCACCAGCAGCAGGCGCTCCTCGCCGCGGCGGTTCAACTCCGCCGCCACGTTGCGCCCGATGAATCCGGCTGCGCCGGTCACCACGATCCATGACGTCCTGTCCATTCCATGCTGCCTTTCTCGGGCGAACCCTACCACCCCCCTCCCGCCCGTTTCAACGCCAATGTTCCGCCAACCCGCCAACGGTCCGTTTCTTCTGGTTGTCTTTGCGGGCTGCGGTCCGTATCATCCCGTTCCCATGGTCCCCTTGGACAACATCCGCATCGTGCTCGTCAACCCCGTCTACGGCGGCAACGTCGGGTCGGCCTGCCGCGCCATGATGAACATGGGCCTCTCGCAGCTCGCCCTCGTGAATCCCCGGCCCGGCTTCGATCTGCAGGCCGCCGCCACCATGGCCTGCCACGCCGGCGACATCCTGGCCCGCCGCCGGGAATTCGCCACCGCCGCCGACGCCGTCGCCGACTGCGGCCTCGTCGCCGGCACGTCCAACCGCGGCGGCCTGTACCGCGACCATGCCAAAACACCCCGCGAATGGGCCCCCCGCCTCCTCGAAGCCGCCCTCGGCGCCCCCGTCGCCATCCTGTTCGGCTCCGAAGACAACGGCCTTTCCCTCGACTACCTCGCCCTCTGCACCCAGTTCATCCGCATCCCCTCCTCCGACGCCTATAAATCCCTCAACCTCGCCATGTCCGTCATGGTCTGCGCCTACGAGCTGTTTGTCGCCTCCGGCACCTTCGAGCCCCCCCAGGAACGCTCCGCCGAATGCCCGTCGTCCATGCGCGAAGCCATGTTCGCCAAATGGCGCCAGGCCCTCCTCGACATCGGCTTCATGACCCCCGACACCGCCGACCACATGATGCTCGGCATCCGCCGCATCCTCTCCCGCGGCCCCCTCACCGAAAAAGACGTGCAAATCCTCCTCGGCATGGCCGCCCAGACCCAGTGGGCCGCCGGCCACATCCCCCAAAAATCATGACCGGCGCCGTCCAGCATGTCCTGTCCGTCCTGGTCGTCGCCCTCAACGAGGAACGCCACCTGCCCGAGCTCCGCGCCGCCCTCGGCCGGCTGCATCTGCCCGACGGCTGGCGGCTGGAAACCATCCTCGTGGACGGCGGCAGCCGCGACGCCACCGTCGAAGTCGCCCGCGCCGCCGGATTCGAGGAATGCCTCGTCCTGCCCGGCGCCTCCATTCCCGTCTGCCGCAACCGCGCCCTGCAGGCCGCCCGCGGACACATCCTCGCCTTCCTCGATGCCGACTGCCTCCCCGATCCCGACTGGTTCCAGCAGGCCCTGCCCTGGCTGGAAAAACCGCTCCCCGTCCTGCTGGGCTATCCCGTCCGGCCCCCCGAATCCGGCAACTGGATCCAGCGGACCTGGCATGCCCACTGGCGCCACAAGCACTCCGCCGCCGCCGGCGACGACCCCGCCCCGGTCACCGACGGCGCCTTCCGTCTGCTCACCACCCGCAACATGCTGCTCAACCGCGCCCTCCTCGGCGTCGTGCCGGCCTTCGACGAATCTCTCGTCACCGGCGAAGACACCGACTTCGCCTTCCGCGCCGCCCGCGCCGGCTGCGAAGTGGTCGCCCTGCCCGCCCTCCGCGTCACCCATCTCGGTGAACCCGCCACCCTCCGCCAGTACTTCCGCCAGCAGCTCTGGCACGCCAACCGCAAGGCCTACGGCACCATCCTCCGCAGCTCCGGCGGAGCGTCCGGCGCCAACGCCATCTTCTTTTCCCTCTTCTTCCTGGCCGCCCTCCTGCTCGCCGCCGCCGGCCT
>JAHDSS010000344.1 GCA_018432565.1 Kiritimatiellia bacterium | reverse complement strand
CTGGTGGCGGATTTCCGCAGTCTGTTGATCATGCGGCAGTTCGGGTATCCGGTGGTGTTCGATGCCACGCACAGCGTGCAGCTGCCGGGAGGGCGGGAGGACGGGACGGGCGGCGACGGCCGCTGGGCGCCGTATCTGTCGCGGGCGGCGGCGGCGGCGGGCTGCGACGGACTGTTCTGGGAGACCCACCGGAATCCGCCGGAAGCGAAATCGGACAAGGACAATGCGCTGCCCCTGGCGGTGATCGGGCCGCTGTGGCGGCAGTGCCGGAGGATGGATGAACTGGCGTAGGGCGCTGGCCGGCGCGGCGGCCGGGCTGGGGCTGGCGGCGGGGGCCTGGGCGCAGCAGCTCGAAGGGTCGACCGTCAAGGGCTTCCGCCTGCCGGAATACGACGAGCAGGGGCGCCTGGTCCAGGAGCTGCGGGGCGAGACCGCCACCTTTCTGCCGGAGGGCATTATCCGGCTGACGGGGCTGCAGATTGAATTTTTCCGCGAAGGGCAGGTGTCGGCGCGCGTGCAGTCGCCGGAATGCGCCTTCGACCGGGAGCGCCAGCGGGCGGCCTCCAAGGAGCATATCCGCATCGTGGCGGAACAGGCCGTGCTGACCGGCGACGGCTTCGCCTGGAACGGCGAAAACAAGCAGTTTCAGATTTTCAAGAACGCCAAACTGACGATGGATTCGCAGATTGAATCGGGCCTGCTGGCGCCCCGGCCGGAGGCCGGGGCGGAGGCGGCGGCCCCGGAACCCGAGGAAGAACCATGAAACGATTTGGATGCCGGATGATCCTGGCGGGGCTGATGGCGGCGGCGGCGGCGCAGCGGGCGCCGGCGGCGCTGGAAGACGACGGGCGGGCGCTGGAGGCGTCGCCCGATGCCACGGTGATCACCGCCGACAAGCTGACGTTCGACTATCTGCAGAAGTTCGCGCTGTTCGAAAACAACGTGCTGGTGAACGATCCGCGGCTGCAGCTGAGCGCGAACCGGCTGACGGTGATTTTCACCGAGGATGGCGGGGCGCAGACGATCAAGGCGGAGGGCAAGGTGCTGCTGACGCAGGGGGACAAGAAGGCGCGTGCGGACGTGGCGACCTACGACGTGGCGTCGGGGCGCATCGTGCTGGCGGGGGGGCCGCCGCAGGTCATGCAGGGGCGCAACATTCTCGAGGGGGAGGTCATCACGTTCTGGCGCGACCAGCAGCGGGTGGAATGCAAGCCGCGCGCCCGCCTGGTGGTGTATTCGGAGGATTTCGGTTCGGACGCCGATGCCTTGTT
>JAHDSS010000030.1 GCA_018432565.1 Kiritimatiellia bacterium | reverse complement strand
GTCGGGCTGGACAGACCCATGGGGGGCGGCTTCGGTCTCGAGCCAGAAGTTCGTGGTCCAGAGCCAGGTCAGTGCGGCGTGATTGGTGACGGTCAGGATGAAATTGGTTGTGGTTCCCTCGGCCGGATCGTGGGTCGTCAATGTCCAGCCCGTGCAGACGAGCTGGGTGCCGCCCATGGGTTCGGGAACGGCGATCGAATTGGTCAGCACCGTGCCGAGCAGATTGGTGAAGAGGCCGGCGGGAGGGGTGGAGTCGCCGTGGGCGGTGGCGACCGTCAGCAGATAGAGGCCCCAGACCTCGAATTCGTTTGTGACGGAAGCGGCGGGGTTCCAGTTGGCATCGCCGGGCTGGGAGGCGGCGACGGCGACCCGGCCGGTGCTGGAAAAGGCCAGCTGGATTTCGTTGGTGATGGATGCCGGCCCCATGAGGACTTCGAAGGTCACGGGCAGACCGGAGCCGGCGGTGGCGGACAGCGTGACTACATTGGTAATGAAGGGGTCCGCAATGGGCGGGAAATCGATGGACTGATTGGCTTTGGCAACGGTCAGCAGGCCGGTGGCGACGCCTTCCCAGTGGGCTTCGTTGACGATGCCGGTGACGGCGTAGGTGCCGGCATTGGTCGGGGCGTCGGGAAGGCCGTCGTAGGTAAGTTCGACGGTCAATCCGGCGGGTTCGGTGGTGGCTGTCGCGGCCCGCGCCGTGCCGTCGTAGGTCTGTGCGAGATCGTGCAGGGTGACGGTCGCGGGCATCTTGGAGACGGTGAAGAGATTGGTGACGGGCGGGGCGGGATTCCAGTTGGCATCGCCGGGCTGCGTGGACGCAATGTGGACTGCGCCCGTGCCGGTGAAGGTCAGGTTGGTGAGGTCGGCGATCTGGGCCGGGCCGGATTCGACGGCGAATTCGACGGCCAGGCCGGATGTCGCATCGGCGGCGAGGCCGACCGAGTTGGTGGTCCACTGATCGGGAATGGGCGGGAAATCGATGGTTTGCTCCGCTCTGGCGACGGCGAGCAGGCCGGTGGCGACGCCTTCCCAGTGGGCTTCGACGACGGTGCCGGTGACGGCGTAGGTGCCGGCATTGGTCGGGGCGTCAGGAAGGCCGTCGTAGGTGAGGTTTACGGTGAGCCCGGAGGGCTCGGTGGAGGCGGTGACGATCCGGGGGGTGCCGTCATAGGTCTGCGCAAGATCGAGCAGGGTGACGCCGGCAGGCCTTTTGGAAACAGTGAAAACGTTGGTGACGGGCGGAGCCGCGTTCCAGTTGGCATCGCCGGGTTGCGCGGCGACGACGGCAACCTGTCCGGTGCCGGTAAAGGTCAGGTTGGTGAGGTCGGCGATCTCCGCCGGGCCGGAGGCGACGGCGAACTCGACGGCCAGGCCGGACGTCGCATCGGCGGCGAGAGCGACGGCATTGGTGATCCACTGGTTGGGAATGGCCGGGAAGTCGATGACCTGGTCGGCGGGGGCGACGATGAGCGTGCCATTGGTCCACCCTTCCCAGAGGGCTTCGTTGACGGTGCCGGTGACGGCATAGGAGCCGGCGTTGGCAGGGGCGTCAGGAAGGCCGTCGTAGGTGATGTCCACGGCGAGCCCGGCGGGATCGGTCGTGGCGG
>JAHDSS010000504.1 GCA_018432565.1 Kiritimatiellia bacterium | reverse complement strand
GAGGGCGAGGGTTTCGACGTGGTAGGTGTTGGGGAAGAGGTCGAAGGGCTCGATGGCCTCGATGGCGTAGGGCGACGCGAGGAAGAGCTTGAGGTCGCGGGCGAGGGTGGAGGGGTTGCAGGAGACATATACGATGGCGTCGGGAGAGAGGCGGTGGATCCAGGCGATGGCGTCGGGGGAGAGGCCGGGGCGCGGGGGATCGACGACGACGAGATCGACGTGATCGGGGATGCCGGGAGGCAGGGCCTGGTTGACGTCGGCGGCGATCATGTCCACGTTCTGGATGCTGTTGAGGGCGAGGTTTTCGCGGGCGGCCTCGACGGAGGGGGGGAAGCTTTCGACGCCGATGACGCGGTCGGCGATGCCGGCGAGGTGAAGGGCGATGGGGCCGGTGCCGGCGAAGAGATCGAGGGCGGTGGCGGGGTGTCCGTGGAGGGTGGCCAGTTCAAGGACGCGGGTGAAGAGTTTGGCGGCCTGGGCGGTATTGCTTTGGAAGAAGGTGTCGGGGCCGATGCGGAAGCGCAGGCCGTTGAGCGTCTCTTCGATGAAGCCGGGCCCCTTGAGGATGGCGCGTTTTTCGGGGCGGGGGGCGCCGTGGGTGTTGGTGCAGAGCGACAGGCAGATCGAGTCGGCCAGGTCGTCGAGATCGGTGACGAGGCGTTCGGCGAGGTCGTCGTCGGGGGTGGTGGTGACGAGTTCGACCATGCGCTGGCCGGTGCCGCGGGCTTCGCGGATGGTGAGGGTGCGCAGGCCGGGGGTTTTGCGGATTTCGTGGAAGGCGGGGATCTGCATGTCGTTGGCGAGGGCGGTGACGCGGCGGACGATTTCGCGGGAGGCCTCGGACTGGAGTTTGCAGACGTCGGCGGGGAGGATATGGATGAAGCTGCCGCGGCGGTGCAGGCCGAGGACGAGTTCGCCGTCGAGGGTGGTGCCGAAGCTGAAGACCATTTTGTTGCGGTAGTCGTTGATGGGATCGGCGGGGACGACGTCGCGGACGAGGTCCTGCGCTCCGGGGATGCCGTGGAGGGATTCGACAAGGACTTCCTTCTTGAAGCGGAGCTGGGCGGCATAGGCGGCATGGCGGAAGGAACACCCCCCGCAGTCGCCGGCCCAGGGGCAGTCGGGTTCGATGCGGTCGGGGGAGGCTTCGAGGATTTCGATGGCGCGGCCGAAGGCAAACTGTTTTTTCTTTTTATAGATGCGGGCGCGGACGGTTTCGTTGGGCAGGGCGTCGTCCACAAAGACGACAAAGCGGTCGTCGCGGGCAAGGGCCTGGCCGCCATGGACGATTTTTTCGGTGCGGACGGTGAGTTCGAGGGGGGCTTTTTTCATGGAATGTTGGAATGTTGGAATGGTGGGATTGTGGAGGGATGGGATGCAGAGGGAACGGGGTTTGATCGGAGAGGTCGAATGATTCAACGTTCTCCATTATTCCAATCTTCCACCATTCCATTTCTTTAGTTTCTCATCTCCCGGGCGGTTTCGCGGTCGGCGGTTTTGCGGCGGAGGGTTTCGCGTTTGTCGTAGAGGAGTTTGCCTTTGCCGAGGCCGAGTTCGACTTTGATGCGGCCGCGGGCGAGATAGAGTTTGAGGGGGACGACGGCATGGCCCTTGAGCTGGAGGGTGCCGGCGAGGCGGTCGAGTTCGCGGCGGTGCATGAGGACTTTGCGGGGGCGGTCGGGCGCATCGGTGTTGAAGCCGGACTGGGCGGCGGCATAGGGCTGGATGCGCAGGCCGTGGAGAAAGAGTTCGCCGCGGTCGAAGACGGCGTAGGCTTCGGCGAGGCTGGCCTGTCCGGCGCGGCAGCTTTTGACTTCGCCGCCGGTGAGGGAAAGACCGGCCTCCCAGGAGTCGAGGATATGATACTCGTGCCGGGCCTTGCGGTTGGTGGCGAGCGCCCCGTTGCCGGCCTGTTCCCGGGCGGTCATGGGCATGGGCCGCGGGGGGCGGTCAGAGGGCCAGCAGGGAGCTGGCGGCGTCGGAGCGCGGGGTGGGCAGGGCGCCGAGTTCGGCGGAGAGCTTGCCTTCGGCGACTTCCTTGAGGGCCAGGTCGAGGTGGTCCATGTCGGGGGTGTCGGGCTTGATCAGGGGCCGCTGGCCGGCGTTGAGCTGGCGCACGCGCTTCGACACCACGTTGACGAGCAACGGGATATTGGGCATGCGTTCCTTGGCCTTTTCCAGATATGTCGCGTTCATGGGAACCTCCAAACAAAATAATCGCGGGGGGGCAATCCGAGCGGCGGACTATAGGGCAGGGGGGAGGGGGAGTCAATGGGGAAAATGGGCGACTCAACGCGCGGCGCTTGTCAACGGGGGGCGCGGGGTGTATAACGTCCGCCATTGGTTCTTTTACCGGTTTGGCAAAGAAAGGCGAGGGAAACGAGTGGCGAAGGCGATTGAGCAATTATTGGTATTGCAGGCATGCGACCAGGACATCCAGCGCCTGCGCAGGGAAACGGACGACATTCCGCGGCGGAAGCAGCAGATCGAGTCGCGGCTGGCGGCGCAGCAGGAGAGCCTGGCCCACGCCGAGCACGTCCTGCTGGAGAAGCAGGCGCGGATCAAGAACCTGGAGGGGGACATCGAGTCGGCCCGCAACCAGATCCAGAAATTCCGGGACCAGCAGCTGCAGATCAAGACGAACGACGGCTACAAGGCGCTGGAGAAGGAAATCGCGACGGCGCAGTCGGTGATCCGCAAGCTGGAAGACCAAGAGCTGGAGGCCATGGAGGCGGTCGAGGCCGCCAAGGCCGAGGTGGCGGATTGCCGCGCGGCGCTGGCCAAGGAACAGGTGCGGGTGGACGAAGAGGTCAAGGTGTTCCTGGCGCGCAGCGAAGGGCTGGGCGGCGAGCTGCAGGCCAAGGAAGAAGAGCGCCGGGCGCTGGCGGCGGAGATCGAGCCGGCGTGGCTGGCGCGCTACGAGCGGCTGTTCGCCAAGCAGGGCGATGCGGCCATTGCGCTGGTGGAGCACGGCACGTGCGGGAGCTGCCACATGAAGCTCTCGCCGGCGCAGGTGGTGGACGCCCGCAAGGCGGATACGCTGACCCTGTGCGACTTCTGCGGGCGGATGCTGTATCTTGGCTCGTAGGCGGGACGGCCGCGGATTTTTTCAGGTTCTTTGACAGCCGGGGTTCCGGACGCCGGTCGCCGGCGGGGCGCGCAAGCGCGTTCGCCGGAGGAAAGTCCGGACTCCGCAGGGCAGGGTGTCCGCGCCGGGAGGTGCGGAATCCCTTTGGCAAACGAAGGGAAAGGAAAGTGCCACAGAAACCAGACCGCCCGGGCGCGCCGCAAGGCGTGCGCGGGTAAGGGTGAAACGGCGGTGTAAGAGACCACCGTGCGGGTGCCGAGAGGCCCCGTGCAAGGCAAACCCCGCCCGGAGCAAGATCCAATAGGGAATCGCAGGGGCGGCCCGTCCCGACGCGCGGCAACGCGCAGCGATTCCGGGTTGATCGCTCAGACAAATGACCGGGTCCGCTTTCGGGCGGATGACAGAATCCGGCTTATTCGTCCGGAACTCCGGCTGTGGAAGAACGTGAGGCGAAGACCGCGGATGGCGATAGACAAGACCAACGGATGGAAGCTGGCGTCGCTGGCGCTGTGGGCGCTGGCGGCGCTGCTGGCGCTGCGGCTGGCGTGGCTGTGGCGCGCGGGCCCGCGGGAGGCGCCGGCGGCGCCGGGCGGGGCCGCGGCGGCGGCGGAGTTCCGCTGGCCGGCGGCGGCGGAGAGCCTGTGGGCGCGGCTGCGTTCGGGCGAGCCGGCGGCGGCGCCGCCGGCGGCCGGATCGCTGGCGGCGCGCTACCGTCTGGCGGGGGTGTTTCTGATGCTGTCCGACGAGGGGCGCGGGGGCGGGGACGACCGTTGCGCGATTCTCGACGAGCGGGCGAGCCAGCGGCAGTTCCTGGCGGCGGAGGGCGAGCAGATCGGGGACATCCGGGTGGTGCGCGTCGAGCGCGATCATGTGGTGCTGTCGGACGGCGCGCGCGAGGAGCGGCTGATGCTGGCAGCGGGGACGCTGGGGGAGCGGTCGGGCGGGGCGGCGGACGCCCCGGCGGATGACACCCCGGCCATTCTGGAGACCAACCGGTTCGGCAACCGCGTGGGGGAGACGCGCTGGGAGTTCAGCCGGCAGGCGGTGCTGGACTACTATCAGGAGATGATGGACAACCCGGAACGCCTGGCGTCGCTGTTCCTGGCGATGGAGCCGGACCGCGACGAAGAGGGCAAGGTGGCGGGCTACCGGCTCAACATGGAGGCGGGCGAGAAGGACTTTTACTCGCAGGTGGGGTTCCAGCACGGCGACGTGGTGCGCAAGGTCAATTCCATGCGCATGACCAGCCAGCGCCGCGCCGAATACTTCATCGGCGAGTTTGTGCAGGACCGCCTGGGCGCGGTGGTGATTGATGTTGAACGCGACGGCCAGCCTCTGAAGCTGGTCTATCTCGTCAAGTAAACCGGGAAGAGCGGGCGGGGGCCCGTGAGGGCCGGAACTGATTCACCCACGCCACAAGGGCGTGGGGGTCTGGGAGCGGACCTGATTCACCCGCGCCACAAGGGCGCGGGGGTCGAGGGGTGGAACTGATTCACCCACGCCACAAGGGCGTGGGGGTCTGGGAGCGGACCTGATTCACCCGCGCCACAAGGGCGCGGGGGTCGAGGGGTGGACCTGATTCACCCGCGCCACAAGGGCGCGGGGGTCTGGGAGCGGAACTGATTCACCCGCGCCGCCCGACTTCGCCAAGGCTCCGTCGGGCAAGCAAGGGGGTCGCATTTGTCAGGGTGCGACGGGGCGGACGGGGATGCAGATATCCACCAGATGTTTCTGTTCGGGGTGTTCGGAGGAGTCGTTTTTCTGCAGTTCATAGGCGAGGCCGGCGGGAGCAAAGCCGCTGCGGGGCATCCATTCGCCGTACAGGTGGCCCCAGGCCGGCCCGAACTGATCGGCGGCGATGGAGAAGCGGCCGACGGCATGG
>JAHDSS010000108.1 GCA_018432565.1 Kiritimatiellia bacterium | reverse complement strand
TGAGGACCGCCAGGCATGCGACGGATGCTCCAAAAACCGAAGGGGGAAGTCAAGCGAAGAGGCCAGCGAAGAGGCCACAGGGAAGAGACCGCATATGCCGACCTTCCCTCGCTATCGCGAAAGGCGGGTTTTGCTGGACGGGGAAAGGGGGGAGGGATAGCATGGCGCGCTGATGGAATTGTTGATCCAGCGTGCCAAGCGGTACGGCGGCAGCGTCGTGTTGCCCGAAGGCCAGGACCCGCGCGTGATGAAGGCGGCCGCGGAAATCGCGCGCCGCGGTTTCGCGCGCGTGTCCGTGCTGGCCACGCCGGCCGAGGCCCAGCAGGCCTGCGCGGCCGCAGGCGTGATTCCGTCGGGGTTCGAGATCATTGATCCGACGGCGCCGCCCTGCTTCGAAGAGCTGGTGGCGGCCTATCACCGCAAGCGGGCGTCCAAGGGGCTGACGGAAGACCAGGCGCGCGCGGCCCTGAAGAACCGCCTGTATGTCGGCGCCATCATGATCGAGACGGGCTATGCCTCGGGCATGGTGGCCGGCAGCATCGCCTCGACCCCGGACATGCTGCGGGCGGCGTTTCACTGCGTGGGCACCGCGCCGGGCATCAAGACCGCCAGCAGCTGCTTTCTGCTGCGGTTGAAAACGCCGACGATTGCCGGCGAGAATACGCTGCTGTTTGCCGATTGCGGGGTGAATCCGAATCCGACGGCGGAACAGCTGGCGGAAATCGCGATGTCCACGGCCCAGACGCACCGGGCCCTGATCGGGACGCCTCCGCGGATGGCGCTGCTGAGCTTTTCGACGCGCGGCAGCGCGAAACACGAGCTGGTGGACAAGGTGGCGCAGGCGACTCAGATTGCCAAAGGTCTGGCCGCGACGTTCGATCCCGACATGGTCGTGGACGGCGAACTGCAGACAGATGCGGCAATTGTCCCGCAGGTCGCGGCGCAGAAGGCGCCGGACAGTCCGCTGAAAGGCGCGGCCAACATCCTGGTTTTTCCCGACTTGCAGGCGGGCAACATTGCCGTGAAGCTGGTCGAGCGCCTGGCGGGCGCGATCGCGCTGGGTCCGATCCTGCAGGGGCTGGCCAAGCCGCTGAACGACCTGTCGCGCGGCTGCAGCGCGGAGGACATCGTGGGCGTGGCGGCGGTGACGATGTGCCAGGCGGCGGCGATGGGCGTGCCGGCGGATGTCAAGGACAGCGGCGTGGCGGCGGCCGCGCCGCCGGAGGCGTGCGCGGCCGGCATCCTCTCCGACGACGAGATCGAGGCCATTGCGCGCCGCGTGGCGCAGGATCTGCTCTCCAGCCCGTCGCTGGCGCAGACCCTTCGCGGATGGTAAGAGGAGCAACACATGAAACAGATTGATTGGAACAGCCTGGGATTCGCCTTCATGGACACCAACTGCCACATCCGGCATGTCTGGAAGGACGGCGCCTGGAGCGAAGGCGAACTGGTGGAATCGCCGTATCTGAATATTCACATTGCGGCCACGGCTCTGCACTACGGCCAGGCGGCGTTCGAGGGACTGAAGGCGTTCCGGCGCAAGGACGGCAAGGTG
>JAHDSS010000477.1 GCA_018432565.1 Kiritimatiellia bacterium | reverse complement strand
CTGGCCCCACTATGCCGGCTCGATTTGAACCGAGAGAATGGATGGTTCCCATGGACGAGAAAAAGCAGAATCCAGCCGATGTGCCGCCGCCGGAGGCGCAGAGCGATGCCGAGCAGTTTTCCCGGTGGATGGCGGAATACGGGCGGCCGGCCCTGATCGGACTGGCGGTCGCCGTCGTGGTGCTGCTAGGCCTGTCCATCTGGCGCAGCCAGAAGCGGGAGAAGGCCGAAGCCGCCGCTCAGGCCCTGTTCCAGGGCCGCGCTCCGGAGGAATTCCGCCAGATGGCCGTGACCGATCCCAAGGCGCCGACCGCGCCGATGGCCCTGGCCATCGCGGCGGCCGAGTTCTACGCGCAGGGCCGCTATGACGAGGCGCTGTCCACCTACCAGGGGTTCCTGGCTCAGTATCCGGGACACATGCTGGAAGCGGATGCCCGGCTGGGCGTCGCCGCCAGCCTCGAGGCGCTGGATGACTTCGAGGCTGCCGCGGAATCCTACGAGGCGTTTGCCGCCGCCCTCCCGGGCAGCTCGCTCGTGCCCCAGGCCGTCATGGGCGCCGCCCGCTGCCGCGAGCAGCTCGGCCAGTTCGACGACGCGCGCGTGCTGTATGAGGATTTCATCGCCGCGAACCCCGACAGCTCCTGGCTGCCGCAGGCCGAATCCGGGCTCCTCTTTCTGAAAAAGGCCGAGCGGGCGAAGAATCTCCCGCCACCCGCCGCTCCAGCGGTCGAGGCGCCTGCGCCGGCCCCGGAAGTCGTCGTTGACTCCAGCCTGGAAGTCCTTCAGACGGACGAGCCGGCGGCAGCTGTCGAGGCGGCCGTGGAAGCGGTTTCGGAACCCGTCGTTGAACCGGCCCAGGATGAAACAGGTGAGGAGCCGGCGAAAGCCCGCAAGCCCCGCAAATCCCGGAAAAAAGCGGATGCCGCCGAAGAGCCGGCGGTGGATGAAGCCGCCCCGGCCGAAGAGGATGTCCCCGCTGTCGCGGAAGAAGCCGAGCCGAAGAAACGCAAGCCGTCAAAAAAAAGCCAGAAGGCCCCGGCGGAGGAGCCTGCCGCTCCGGACGCCCCGGCAGCGGAATAGGCCGGCCGTTTTGGCCGACAGGTCAACGCCGGACTCCGGAAGGGCTCCGGCGCTTGTCGTTGGCAGGGAAGGAGTCGAGCCATGATTGAACGGTATTCCCGGCCCGAAATGGCCGCGCTGTGGACCGATGAACACAAGTTCGCCACCTGGCTCAAGGTCGAACTGGCCGCCTGCGAAGCCATGGCCGCCGCCGGCCTGATCCCCCGCAGGGATTGGACGGCCATCCGCCACAAGGCGTCGTTTGACACGGCGCGCATCCGCCGGATCGAAGCGGAGGTCCGGCATGACGTGATTGCTTTCCTGACGGCCGTGGCCGAGCGGGTCGGTCCCGCCGCGCGCCACATCCACAAAGGACTGACCAGCTCCGACGTGGTGGATACCGCGCTGGCCGTGAATCTCGTCGCGGCGGCGGATCTGCTGCTGGCG
>JAHDSS010000487.1 GCA_018432565.1 Kiritimatiellia bacterium | reverse complement strand
GCTGGAATCGCGTCAGTCCATTCATGGTCATCTGGCGGTAACGGCCATCGGCCCGCAGATTCATTTTCACGGCAACGGGCTGCTGCTGGGCGCCGGAGATGAACCGATGGCCGGCGAGACCCTGGCGCACTATCCCATGCTATGGCATCCGCGGCCGAATCGGGTTCTGCTGATCGGCAACGGATTCAACGGAGCGCTGGGCGAGATGCTGAAACATGCGCCGGACCGGGTGGAGTACGTGGAACTCGATCCGGAGCTGATTGAGTTGGCGCGGACCCGCGCCGGGGCGTCGTCCCGTGCCGCGCTGGAGGATCCGCGGGTGCGGATCGTGTTGGACGACGGCCGGCATCATATCCGCCGCCGGACGGATGAGTCCGACGGAGGGGCCTACGATGTCGTGATCATCAATCTGCCCAATCCCGGCACCCTGCTTGTCAATCGCTTCTTCACGCGGGAATTCTACCGGGATGTCCGCCGTCGGCTGGCCCCGGGCGGCGTGCTGGCGGTTCAACTGGCTTTTTCGCCGGACTATCTGGGCCCGGAACTGGAAGAACTGGGCGCTTCGATCTTCCGCACGCTGCAGGCCGAGTACGGGTCGGTCCGCCTGCTGCCGGGCTACGAGCTGTTGTATCTGGCGTCGGATGGCCGGCATCGGCCGCCCGGGGCGGCGGACCTGGCGGACCGCTACGCCGAGAGGGGATTGGAAACGGATTTTGTGTTTCCTGCGGCCATGGCGGAGCGGCTGGGAACGGACCGCATCCGCCAGGTCCGGGAGGCATTCGAAGCCAATGCCACCGCGCGGATCAACCGCGACTTCCGACCCGTGGCCTGCCAGTACAATCTGGTCTATTGGCTGCGCTCGTTTCACCCCCGGGCCGCCGCCTTGATGCGGCATTTGGGCGGGGCAGGCTGGGCGTGGGGACTGCTGCTGGTTATCCTGACCGTGCTGGGCATGGGCGCGGCGGTGTCCAGAGGAGGCATTCGACAGACCGCCGCCTGGGCCAAGGGAGTCGGCAGTTTCACACTGATGGGGTGCGAACTGATCCTGCTGCTGTCCTATCAGTCGCTCTGCGGCCATCTGCACTACCGGCTGGCCCTGCTGCTGGCG
>JAHDSS010000032.1 GCA_018432565.1 Kiritimatiellia bacterium | reverse complement strand
CATTCCTCCCGGCCGATGTAGCGCACGACCTCGTCGGGATGCACGATGGCCTCCGACTTGAAGACCAGCCCCGGCGCCGCGATCCGGCACAGCGCATTGAACGCCTGAATCAGCAGGTGGGCCTCGGGCAGATTCTCGCAGGACGTCCCCATCTGCTTCCAGATGAAGGCCACCGCATCCAGCCGCAGGATTTCCACTCCCGTGTTGGCCAGAAACAGCATCTCCGCCGCCATGGCCCGGAACACTTCCGGATTCGCGTATTTCAAATCCCACTGGAAGCTGTTGAATGTCGTCCACACCCACCGCTGCATGCCCGAGTGCCACGTGAAATTGCCGCGGCGCACCGTCGGAAAAATCTCCCGCAGCGTTTTTTCGTACTGATCGGGAATCGTCCGGTCCTCGTACAGATGGTAGTACTCCATGTGCTCGCGGTCGCCCTCCTGGGCCCGGATCGCCCACACGTGGTCTTCGGACGTGTGGTTGAACACGAAATCCAGCACCAGCGAGATGCCCGCCTGCCGCAGGTCCGCCGCCAGCGCGCGCAGGTCGTCGATCGTGCCGAGCCTGGGATCCACCGACCGGTAGTCGCTGATGGCATAGCCGCCGTCGCTGTTGCCGGGCCGCGAGGCGAACAGCGGCATCAGGTGCAGATAGGTCAGCCCCAGCCGCTGCAGATAGGGAATCTTCTCCCGCAGCCGCGCCAGATCCCCCGCAAACAGGTCCACGTACAGCGATCCCCCGGCCATCCGCTCGGACAGATGCCACCCCGGATCGTTCTCGCGCCGCAGATCGAGCTCGTACAGGTCGTCCGGCCGCTCCAGCCAGCAGTCCACCGCCGTCAGCGTGATGCTTTCCAGATA
Organism: Kiritimatiellia bacterium; assembly: GCA_018432565.1. Classification (GTDB taxonomy): domain Bacteria; phylum Verrucomicrobiota; class Kiritimatiellia; order CAIQIC01; family Lenti-01; genus JAAZFE01. The sequence goes on along the minus strand of JAHDSS010000032.1, from coordinate 7,092 downwards.
GAAGAAGAAGTCGTAGTGGCTCCCGTAAAGGCGGTGCAGCAGGCCGAAGAAGCGCGGCCAGTGCTCCGCCAGCCGCGCCTCGATCGTTTCCACCCACCGCTCCGCCCCGAAGCGCGAATCGCACGCCTCTTCGATGCGCCGGAGAATCCGGGGCCGGATGCGCCGCAGCGACCGCTCCGCTTCGTAGGCTGCGTCGAATTCAGGCATGGGTCTCCGCCGGGCCGGACGCCGTCCCGCTGCTCCCGTTCCCGTTGCCGCCGCGGCTCCCGTTCCCGTTCGCCGCCTTGTCCGGATCCGTCAGCGCGTCGTTCGGGATCGTGATCTGGTCGAGGAAGTTATAGTAGCGGATGCCTTCGATGATGCCGGCGGCATGAGGCGCCTGCGCAAAGTACACCCGCGGATACTTCCGCAGCTTCTCCAGTTCGGGGCCGTAATTGCCCACGACCACGCCCAGCGCGTTCACCGACAGCATGCCTTCGTCGTTGCCCGAATCCCCCGCCGCCAGGATGTGCTCCAGCGGGAAATTCCATTTGTAGGCGATGTGCCGCACGCTGACCCCGCTGCCCGCGCGCGTCGGAATCACGTCCAGGAACATTCCGTGCGACAGCACCACCTTGGCCTGCAGGCCGTTCTCGCGCAGCATGCGCTTGATCCGGTTCACCTTCGGCGACACCGCCGGGTCGATCTGGTAGCTGACCTTGAAGGCCGACTGCTCGTGGTCCGGCTGGCGGTAGAAGCCCGGCTGGCCGTCGAGCACCTCGCGCACCCGCTCCGGTTCCCACCGGAACCCGATGTGCTTGTGCCAGCTCCGGTCCATCGTGAAGTTCTTCCCGTAGTAGATTTCCGTCCCCACCGAGGTGATCAGCACTTCCGGACGCGGAATGTCCAGGTCGTGGATCATCCGCATCACCTCCTCGCAGCGCCGCCCCGTGGCGATACCGAACCCCACGTGCAGCGGCGCCTCCGCGATCAGGCGGAAAAACTCCTGCATCGCCCCGTCGTCGCCCGTCAGCGTGTTGTCTATGTCCGTCAGGATCAGGCGGTCAATCTGCGACAGCCGGCGCGTCTGGCGGCCGCGGATGATCGCCGGCGGCGTATCCGCTTCCTTCAGCACCTCGCGCACGTCCCGCAGGTAGCGCTGCACATGCCGCCGCCAGGAGTAGTGGGCGTGGACGTTCTCGATCCCCGCCCGGGAGAACTCATCCCACGCGCCCGGCTCGATCAGGATGTGCAGGATCGCCTTGCGGATCGCCTCCGGGTCCAGTGGATCCACCAGCAGCCCGTTCTTGCAGTTGGCGATGATGTCGCTGGGACCGCCGTCGTGGGTCGCCACGATCGGCAGCCCGCTGGCCGCCGCCTCCAGCAGCGTCAGGCCGAACGGCTCCGTCAGCGCCGGGTTCACGAACACGCCGCGCGTGCGCGCCGCCCGCCGGTACAGCGGCGCCACCTCTTCGGCCCGGTGGCGCTTCGGATAGGCCGCCTGGCCGTACAGCCCGTACGTGTCGATCAACGTCAGGATGTTGGTCAGCACCGTGCGCTGCCCCGGCGGCATCGCGCGGATGTCGTCGCGCGACCCCATCACCAGCACCAGGTTCGCCGCCCGCTGCATCGGCGGCGACTCGCCGTACACCTTCACCAGCATCTCCAGGTTCTTGCGCTCGTCCGGCCGCGCCATCGCCACGATCATCGGCTTGTCCGGCTCGCGCAGGAAACTGCGAATGTCCTGCTCCAGGTCCGTCGCCGCCTCCTCGCCCTCCGGCGGATGGAACGACCCCAGGTCCACCCCCGGCGGAATCACCTCCATCCGCTCCGGAATGTAGTTCTCGTACTGCTCGTACTGCTCCTTCACCTCCTGCCGCGTACTGGTGCAGATCAGCGAGCACGTCTCCAGCGCGAACTCCTCGGCCTCGATCCGCGTGGACAGGCTGTAGCGCGTCTCGGCTTTCTCCCGGCTGACGCCCGCATCCAGCAGGCGCTGGCGTTTCACCCGCCCCAGCGAATGGCCGGTGAACACGAAGGGAATCCCCAGCAGGCGCGACAGCTGGCCGCCGCCGTAGCCCGCATCCGCGTAATGCCCGTGAATCACGTCCGGCACGCGGTCTGTCTTCCGGAAGTAATTCAGGCACTGGTCCACGAACACCTCCAGATAGGGCCATAGCTTCGTCTTGCCCAGGTACCGCTTCGGCCCGAACGGAATTCGGATGATCCACGCCTTCTCCGCGATCTGCTCCTCGAGCTGCGCGTAGTCCTTCGACACGCGCTCATCCACCACCTGCCGCGTGATCAGATCCACCCGCTCCACGCCCGGATCCGCCGACAGCGCCCGCGCCAGGTCCAGCACATAGCGCGTCTGCCCGCCCGTGTCCTCGTCCCGGCCCAGTTCCAGGTTTTCCCCGCGAATCAGCCCGTGCAGGCTGATCAGCGCAATCTTCAGTTTCTTGTCTTCACTCATGTCGATAGAACTCCTTGTCTTCCGTACCCGCTCCGCGCAACCCGCAAATCCTCGAAGCAAACCGTCCGGCCTTCTCCGCGATCTCCCGCGCCGGCGCCCCGCGCAGCAGGCCGTCAATCGCCACCGCCGAAATCGAATCGCCCGCCCCCACCGTGTCCGCCAGGCGCTCCACCCGCGGCGCCGGCGAACACACCGCCTCGCCGTAGCCCCCCCGGATCATCAGCCCCTCCGCCCCCGCCGTCAGCAGCACGTTGCCAATGCCGTGATCGGCCCGCAACCGGTCCAGCAGCTCGCCGCACCGCGCCAGCGAGAGACTCGTTTCCCCCGTCACCGCCGCCAGCTCCTCGAGGTTCAGCTTCAGCCAGTCCGCCCCCTGCATCCAGTCGCGAAGCAAGTCGCGCGAATCATGCGGCGGGCGCAGATTGATGTCGAAAAACCGGATCGCCTCCGGCGAGCGCTCCCGAATCGCCTCCAGCGTCCGCCGGCTGGTTTCGCTGCGCAGCGCCAGCAGTCCGTGACACAGCACCTTCCCGGCCGCGAAGCCGTCGTCGCCGATGAAATCCCACGCCCGCGGCATGCAGATGTCGTAGCGCGGCTCGCCGCCCGCGAACTCCACCTGCACCGTCCCCGTGGCGTGCTTCCGGTCCGTCTGCAGCCCGTCCGTCCGCAGCCCCCACGCCGTCATCTTCTCCCGCACCGCCCGGCCGTCCGCGTCGGCCCCCGTCGCGCTCACCAGCAGCGGATCCCGGCCGAATCCCTTCAATCCCCACGCCACGTTGAACGGCGCGCCCCCCAGCACCCGCCGGCCGTCCGGAAAACAGTCCAGCAGCACCTCCCCGAACACCAGCACCGGCGCCTCGCGGATGTCCCGCGCCGCCATGCCGCCCCCCGGTCGAATTGGCCTTTCCGTATGTCCCATCTGGTTATACAGTATGCGCGAAAACATGACGTTTTTCAATCCAAATCCGCATATTCCGCCCCGCGTGCTCGCCACCGACCTCGACGGCACGTTCATCCCCCTGCCCGACCGCCCGGACAACGTTTCCGCCCTGGACACATTCCGGCAGGCGCGCGCGGAACACCGCCTCGGCCTCGTCTATGCCACCGGCCGCCATCTGGCCTCCGTTCTCGATGTCGTCGCCCGCTATGCACTGCCGCTCCCCGATTGGATCGTCTGCGATGTCGGCACGTCCATCCACCGCCGGCAAGACAACCGCTACGCCCCCTATACCCCCTTCGAAACCCATTTGTCCGAGCAGACCCGCGGCATCGGCCGCGATGCCGTGGAGTCCCTGCTGGTCGGCATGGACGGCCTGACCCTCCAGCCCCCCGAGCGCCAGCAGCGCTTCAAAATCAGCTGCTTCTCCGCCGCGGCGGACACCGAAATCCTGGCCGCCCGCATCAATCAGCGCCTCCGGGAAGCCGGCCTGCCCTATGCCTGCCTCGCCAGCCTCAATCCCTTCCGCGACGAAGGACTCCTCGACATCCTGCCCGCCGGCGCCTCCAAGGCCGCCGCCCTCCTCTGGCTTGCCACCCACGCCGATTTCTCCCCCGACGAAGTCGTCTTCTCCGGCGATTCCGGCAACGATCTCGCCGCGCTGACCTGCGGCTTCCGCGCCATTGTCGTCGCCAATGCCTCCGACACCCTCGCCGGGCGCGCCGCACAGACCCTCGCCGAACGCGGCCTCGCCGACCGCCTCTACCGCGCCACCCTCCCCGCCACCAGCGGCGTCCTCCAGGGCGCCCGCCACTTCCACCTGCTGCCTCCTCCCTGACCCCTCGCGTCCGAAACAGCTCGCTTTGCATAAGCACCGCCGGGCCGCTCTCCGCCGCGATCGAGTGGATTTGGATTCCCATTTCCCGCGATTTGCGTGACGCTCCCCCCATGAAACGGCTCCGACGCCTTGCAGTACCGGCCTGGACGGCCGGCCTGCTGCTGCTGGCGGGGTTCGCGGCATTGAACCTCCTCGCCTGCCGCCATGCCCGCGCCATGCTGCACTACGCCCCCGGCGGCACGCGCACGGCCCGCCCCGAGGATCTGGCCCCCGCCGACCGCCTGCGCGTGCTGCGGTCCGGCGTCCATCTGCCCCGGCCGGAAGACGCCATGCTGCCGGCCGCCCTCGCCCCCGATGCCCGGGAAGTCACGATCCCGGTTCCCGGCGGCATCACCCTCTGCGCGTGGCAGGCGTCGCGCGGCCCCGACGCCCCGCTGGTCCTCTTCTTCCACGGCTATTCCACCGAAAAGACCCGCCTCCTGCGCGAAGCCCGCGAACTCCATCGCCTGGGCGCTTCCGTCCTGCTCGTGGACTTCCGCGGATCGGGCGGCTCGTCGGAGTCCTATTCCACCCTCGGCTGGCTGGAGGCCGAAGACGTGGCCGCCGCCGTGGCGTTCGCCCGCCGGAACCTGCCGGCCTCCCGCCTCATCCTGTACGGTCAAAGCATGGGCTCCGCCGCCATCCTCCGCGCCATCCACGCCCATGACGTTCACCCCGACGCCGTCATTCTCGAATCCGTTTTCGACACCCTGCTCAACGCCATCCGCTCGCGCTTCCGCGCCATGGGCGTGCCGTCGTTTCCGTCTGCCCAGCTGATGACCTTCTGGGGCGGGCGGCAGTTCGGATTCAACGGCTTTGCCCACCGCCCGGCCCGCGACGCCCGCTCCCTCGTCTGCCCCGCCCTCTTTCTGCACGGCCGCGACGACCCCCGCGCCCCCGTGGAACAAGCCCGGCGCGTCTTCGATGCCGCCCCCGTCCCGCAGAAATCCTTCGTCACTTTCGACGGCGTCGGCCACGGCTCCTATGCCGCCACCCACCCCGGCGCCTGGCGCTCCCTGGTCGCCGATTTCCTCAGCCTGCCTGCCCCGCAATCCCCCGGCCCAACCCCATGAACCTGCAGGTTTTCCACGCCATGGAAACTTTTTGGTCCGGTTTTCCACACTATGGAAACTTTTTTTCCACACCGTGGAAAATCCGGATCGCCGCTCCGGAGGGGGCAGGAAACCCGCCATGAAAACCCGACAATCCAACCCCATCCCCGCGGGCACGGTTCACCGACTACCGAAGGATTTGCGCCAGGCACTGGCGGGCGACGCCGACGCCTTGGAACGCTGGAAGAATCTGACGCCGCTCGCGCGCAACGAGTGGATTTGCTGGGTGCTGGACGCCCGGAAAGCGGATACCCGTCAGCGCCGGATCGAACGGGTCCGCACGGAGATCAAGGAGGGAATGCGCCGGCCCTGCTGCTGGCCGGGCTGCCCCCACCGGAAGAAAAACCCCTGACGCCTGGATGCCTATGGCCGGTTGACAAGGCAAGAACCATGCACTACATTGTCGTGCAGGAGGCTGGAAATGACAACACTCACTGTCCGTTTGCCGGATACGCTGAAATCCGAACTCGATGTGATCAGTCGCAAAGAAAATCGCGGCGTCAGCGATATCGTGAGAGAGTCCCTGCGCCGCTACATTTCCATTGAGCGATTCCGGTCAGTACGCAAGAAGATCCTTCCCTTTGCCGAGGCGCAAGGCCTGTTGACTGATGAGGATGTATTCAAGGCCCTGAAATGAGGGTCGTTATTGATGCTAACGTCGCCATCGCGGCGGCCGCAACCCACGGGCTCTGCGAAGCGATTATGGAACTCTGCATCGAGCAGCATCAGATCATCCTATGCCGTGGTATTCTTGATGAAATCGAAGACAAGCTGCGGAATAAGCTGAGAATTCCCCAGCCGATTATTTCCGAGTTCATAAAATTACTTGAAAATAACGCGCAGGTTGTAAGGCCGGGGATCGTTGATTCAGCCGCTTGTCGTGATCCTAATGACCTTATGGTTTTGGGCGTGGCCATCAGCGGGGATGCAGATGCCATGATTACCGGCGATAAAGATCTACTTACACTGAAACGCTACAAAAGGGTCAAAATCCTAACACCCCGCACCTTTTGGGGAACCAGGCAAAAACAGGAATGAGCATCCAGCCATGCACAGCAATTGAGGGGTCGTAGAGGGGTCTATAATCTATAAATCCGCACCCCGCATTCAACCCATCGCCAGCCCCCCCCCCTCACGCCAAGACGCGAAGCCGCCAAGGGATTGCCCCGCCGAACCATCCGTGCCGTGTTGTAGCCGGTCGCGTCGAGGCCGGCAGCTGTTTGTCCGCCGGATCGCGGCGGCCCCGATCCCTTTGGGGACTGCGCGGGCATGACCGCGGTTGCGTGCCGCGACATGCTTGCCCGCCGCAGCCTTGGGCAAAGGAGGATTAATTCCTAATTATTAATTCTGAATTAGGCCGGCCTTGCCAGCCTTGACTCCCCCTCCCCCTCTCACTACCCTTCCCCCAGTCACTGGAGCATTCAAATCAATCAAGTGCCCTTATGCCCACCGTAAAGCCCATGTCGCCCCCCCGGCTTGACGCATATCACGACCTCCTGCCCGCCTTGCTATGCGTCCAGTTCAGCTTCCAACCAGTTGCCTTGCAATACCCATGATGACGGAAACCAAGGAAATCCCGCACCCACGCCCCTGCTATGCGTGACGCATAATACTATGTTGGGCTAAAGAAATGATACCACCCAGAAAAATCCAAACGGTTATCCGATTCTGTACGACCGGACTCATTACCTCTGCCCTAATCCTCGCTCTTAAT
>JAHDSS010000254.1 GCA_018432565.1 Kiritimatiellia bacterium | reverse complement strand
GCGGGCCCGCCGGTGCCATGCGCACCACCCCAGCACCGCCGCCCAGATGCCCAGCACCACTGCGGCCGCCCCGGGAGTGTTTTCCCATTCCAGCGCATTCAGCACTTCCTGCACGGTGAACGCTCCCTGCAGCACATACCGGCACAGATCCATCCACTGGCCAAGCAGCACCCAGGGCCATTCCCCGAGCCACCAGGCCGGCAGGATCGTCAGGACCAGCCCCAGGATCAGCGCCGTCCAAATGGGAGTCCATTTCCAGCGCACCAGCGGAATGATGACAAAAAGCAGCGCCATGGAGGGTTTGATCAGCGCCCCCAGAAAGAGCAGGCCCGCCGCCACCGGCTTCCGGTCGAACCGCTGAACAGCCAGCCAGGCGCACAGCAGCGACACCAAACCCGCCTGGCCGTTCTGAATGACGTATTGCAGGGGCGGCCACAGCAGGCACAACGCCGCTACCCCCCCCAGGCTCCGGCACGAGTCCATCGGGTTTCGGTTCGGAACCACATGGCGAACTGTCCCAGCAGCAGGATCAACACCGCCACATTGGCGCTGGTGTACACCGGCAGCAGCCATCGTTCCGGACAAAACCCGATGGTCGGCAGCAGCATCGACATCGTGGAGGGCGGATAGGTCGCCTCCGGGGGCGGCTGGCCCGGCAGCAGACCAGGGGTTTCCGCCGTCCATTCCGCGCTGGAAATGGAATAAATCCGATGCTCTTTCAGCCGGAGGCGGTCGGGACCGGTCGCCGGTCCGAAGGTATCATGCAACAGACGCCGGGCCAGTTCATAGGGATTGATTCGCGCCCGGACATACTGGCAGACCACCCATTGGCGGGAAGCATCGGACCAGCCATGCATCGTCCAGCCTCGCTGAATGCTCCGCGCGGTAAACAGCAGCCCGGCCAGCAGACAAACCACCCCCGCCATTCGCCATCCCGTTTTGGCCCGCTCGTCCATGCTGTGTTCCTAGCAAACTCTCCCGCCCATCGCCATTCGTTTCTGCCGCTTCGGGGCGAGATCCCGGCCGGCGCCGCCGTTCTGTCCCGGATCCGTGCGGAACCCCGCCCACCCGCGCCGTTGACCTCTCCGCCGCCTTTTGCGCTCTGTCAGAGGCGACGGGATCCCTCTCCCGACCGATGCCGCGACGGGGCTCGGCAGAAACAGCCGTCCGGTCCATACTAAAAAAGCCGCGGCGGTCGCCGCGGCTTTCGGGGTCATCCGAACGGATGTCGTTATTTCAGGATCGCATCCTTGGCAGCCTTGGCCACGCGGAACTTCACGACCTTCTTGGCCGCGATCTTGATCGTCTCGCCCGTGGCGGGATTGCGGCCCATGCGGGCCTTGCGGTTCACCAGCACCAGCTTGCCCAGGCCGGGAACGGTGAAGCCGTTCTTGGCGTTCTTGTAGGCCAGAGCCGACAGGGCTTCCAGAGCCGCGCCCGACTGCTTCTTGCTGATTCCGGCCTTCTCGGCCACCGCCGCCACGATCTGGCTCTTTGTCATCGCCTTTGCCATATCCAGTTACTCCTTGTTTCTTCTGTTGTTTTCGAGATGGGTTTTCCGTTCAGTCGCCCAATCCACTTGCGCGTTATCCTTCATTTCCCCGTTGAATGCAATACAAATCCCGGGGTTTTCATGCAGATATTTTCGGGGTGCTGCGCGTCATTTCATCAGCGCCAGCACCGGCGCCAGATCTTCCGCGGTCTGGATCCGCAGCGAAACCTCCGTTGTCGGCACCAGCCGGGGCTCCACCCCCGCCGCCATCATCGCCTCCAGATCGTCGGCGTAATTCCTGCGGCTCTTCGCGGTCTTGGGATAGGCCTTGGCCAGCGCCTCGCGCGGGTAGGTCTGCGGCGACAGCACCGCCCACGCCCCGCCGTCCAGCCGCGCCTCGACCTTGTTCCGCCGCGCCGACGCCAGGGGATCGGCGATTCCCGCCGCCAGCACGCCTGACCCGTGCCGCCACGCGCATTTCGCCGTCTCGGCAATCTGCGCCGGTGTCACCATCGGCCGCGACGCGTCGTGCACGCACACCCACTCCACGTCCTCGGGGATATGGTCCAGCCCGTCCGCCATGGCCGTCGCCCGCCGCGCACCCCCCACCACGATCTTTTTCACCTTCGACAGCCCCAGCATCTGCACCAGCCCCAGCACGCTCTCCGCCCGCTCGCGCGGAATCACCACCACGAGACCCCCGATCTCCGGACACTGGTTGAACGCCGCCAGCGAATAGGCCAGCACCGGCCGGTCGTTCAAATACAGAAAGGGCGTCTCGATCTCGGTCGAAATCTGCTCCCCACGCCCGGCGGCCATCACCAAACCCCACGTCGTGTGCTTCATGTGTTCTCGTTCCTCTCGGGAGCCCCCGGGTACGGCCTCGTTCACCGCGCCCGCATGGACTCTTCCACTTCACACAGTTTGAGCGCAATTCAAGCCCCGGTCAAGAAAAACCAAGCCCAGACGCGGTTTTTTGCGTGGTTGCGTGATCGGACGGTTCCCTCCGCCGCGGATCAGTACCAGCCGGGTTTCATCCCCGCCCCGGCAGGCAGGACAGGCGGGGTCCGGACGGACGGCGCCGCCGCCGGCAAGGTCATCGGACGCGCAGACGGGACATAGGTCCCCATCCCGCTTTCGCGGATCGACTGGGCTTTCCAGCCTCCCTGCCAGCCGGACGGCGCGGAATTCGGCATGCCGGCCCCCGATCGTCCCATG
>JAHDSS010000454.1 GCA_018432565.1 Kiritimatiellia bacterium | reverse complement strand
CGTGGACAGCCGTGATCTGGTCCCGGATCAGGGTCAGATTGGTCTGGGCTTGCAGAACGGCGTGCATGCGGGCGGAATAGGCCGGCTTGTCGCATTGCGTACGGTTGGCGCGGACGGCGGGACCCTTGCGGGTATTGAGAACCCGGAACTGGATGCCGGTGCAGTCGGTATTGAGCGCCATCTCGCCGCCGAGGGCATCGAGCTCAAAGACCATGTGGGATTTGGCCAGGCCGCCGATGGACGGATTGCAGGACATCCGGGCGGCGGCGAGGGGATCCATGGTGACGAGGGCCGTACGGACGCCCATGCGGGCGGCGGCCAGCGCCGCCTCGCAACCGGCATGGCCGGCACCGATTACAATCACATCATATGACTTCATGGGCGGGGGAGGGGGGAGGGGAGGGCATGGGGGAAATGGAATAGTGGAATACTGGAATGATGGAATATATTGTGATGTTCATCACATTTTATTGAGGCAGTGCGCCATTCTGAAGACTATTTACCAACACAAAACCTTGAAAATATGGCATCCAGCATTTCTTCGGGGCAGTTTTTTCCGAAAATCAGGCCGATTTGCTCCAAAGCGGCCCGGGAATGGGTCGCGGCAGGCAGAAAATCGGCTTCCGAGCCGGTGTTTAGGCAATTTTCGGCTTTTTTAATCTCCTCCAGGGCAATCAGAAGCGCTTTATGATGCCGTCCGGAAATCGCGAAGTCGGCGTGGTCGTCTCCTGCGCGGTCATGGACAACTTTTTGGATGATTTTGGCCTTAATTTGGTCCGTTTGAGGGTCGATTTTGAGCGAAACAGGCAAAAAATCGGCTTTGGAGAGCATTTTCGGGTCCAAATGCTGTCCCAAGTCGGTTTTGGTGCCGATAACGACGATTTTCCGTGGATCGTGGGAAGCGATGAAGTCGATTTCAGGTTGGGATAGGGGCTGGGAGGCATCGACTAGGCAAAGGGTGAGATCGGCCTGGGTGAGGGCGTGGCGGGTGCGGCGGATGCCTTCTTGTTCGATTTCGCAGGGGGCGTCGCGCAGTCCGGCAGT
>JAHDSS010000403.1 GCA_018432565.1 Kiritimatiellia bacterium | reverse complement strand
GCCGATCCGTACTGGCCGGGTTTCACGCTTCGCTGCCAGGAGGCGGGCGATCATCTGGCGGCCATCGCGGGCAGTGTTTCCGAGCCGTACGCGCTGCTGGTGCGGACCAACTGGGCGTCATTCGGGGCGGGCCGCTGGGCGGACGTGGCGCTGGCGCACGACGGGGCCGTAGCGCGGCTGTACGTGGACGGGCGCCTGGTGTCGGGATCGTCCAATGTCTTCGAGGCGGCGGAGCGGGAGGATCTGCTGATCGGGATGGGGCACGTGAATGCGGCGTCATCGTACTGGAAGGGGAAAATCGACGACGTGCGGATTTACCGGGCGGCGCTGGGCGAGACGGAACTGGCCGAGGTGAACGACTGGCTGGGGGATGCGGACGGCGACGGGCTGGGCAACGGGCCGGAATGGGAGAGGGGAACGGACCCGAACAGCGCAGACACCGACGGCGACGGACTGAGCGATTACGCGGAAGCGCTGATTCACGGGACGGATCCGCTGGAAGCGGACACGGATGGCGACGGGATGCCGGATGCGTGGGAGCTGGCGAACGGGCTGGACGCCACGCAGGATGACGCGGAGGAGGACGCGGACGGCGACGGATTGACGAACGAGGCGGAATACGCCGAAGGCACGAATCCGCAGGCGGCCGATCCGGACGGCGACGGGCTGAACGACGGGGAAGAAGTGGCGCTAGGCACGGATCCGTTTGATGCGGATACGGACGGCGACGGGCTGAACGACGGTGCGGAAACGGCGCTGGGCACCGATCCGCTGGATGCGGACACGGACGGCGATGGGCTGCCGGATGCCTGGGAAGTGGCGATGGGGACCGATCCGAATACGGCCGATGCGGATGCCGATCCGGACGGGGACGGGTTGACGAATCTCGAGGAAATGAATGCGGGGACCGATCCTTTCGAGGCCGACACGGATGGGGACGGATTGCCGGACGGGTGGGAAGAGGCGCATGGCTTGAATCCGCTGGCAAACGATGCTCACGCCGATCCGGATGGCGACGGGCTGTCGAACGAGGCGGAATACGCCGCCGGCACCAACCCGCAGGCGGGCGATACGGACGGTGACGGGCTGCCGGATGCCTGGGAAGTGCTTCAAGGAACGAATCCTCAGGTGGCCGATGCGGATGCCGATCCGGACGGCGACGGACTGGCGAATCTCGAGGAGATGAATGCGGGGACCGATCCGTATGAGGAAGATACGGACGGCGACGGCCTGACCGACCGGGAGGAATTGGAGACGCACGGGACGGATCCGGTGTCGGCGGACACGGACAGCGACGGGCTGCCGGACGGATGGGAGCACACGCACGGATTGGATGCTCGATCAGACGGCGGGCTGACGCACGGGCTGGCGGCGTGGTGGACGTTTGACGGGGGGGTGTCCACATTCGTCACGAACCGGGTATCCACGAACTGGCCGGGGCTGCTGCAGCAGATGGCGGCGAGCAACTGGGTATCGGGCCGCAACGGCGGGGCGCTGGGATTCGAGGGCAGCAACGCCCATGTGGCGGTGAGCCAGGCGGGCG
>JAHDSS010000099.1 GCA_018432565.1 Kiritimatiellia bacterium | reverse complement strand
GGAAGGTGTCAGTCCTATAAATTATAATATCTGAAATGAAAAACGAATATGCGTTTTGAAGAAGTGCCCAGCGTCCATAACCCCATCGGCAAATTGACCGATATGCCGCAATCGTCCGCCACCAATAAAACGGCGGCGTTCCCATCGGGATAACGTATGGTATTTTTGATAACGTCCGATTTCCGGATGGCGTTTCCACTTCAGCATGCTATCGTCAATCGCATGACCCGACCCTCCCATGCGGCGATGGCCTGGAGCTTCCTGCGCATCGGCGCCACCGCCTTCGGCGGCGGAATGGCCGCCCTGCCGCTGTTCGAAGCCGAACTGGCCGCCCGCCGCCGCTGGCTCACCTCCGCCGAAGTGGCGGAGGAGTATGCCATCGCCCAGTCCGTGCCCGGCGTCATCATCGTCAATTTCGCGGTCCTGGCCGGCCTGCGCCTCGCGGGCAAACGCGCCGCCGTCCTGTCCGCCGTCGCCGTGGCCCTGCCCTCGTTTTTTGTCATCCTGGCGCTGGCGGCGCTGGTAGGCGCCCGATGGGAGAACCGGTGGGTGGAGGGCGCGCTGGCCGGCCTGCGCCCGGCGGTCATTGCCTTGATCGCCGGGGCGGCCATCCGCCTGGGGCGGCTCCATCTGCGCTCGCCCCTCCTGCTCGCCGCGGCCGCCGCCGGCGCCGCGCTGATGCTGGGCCGGGTGATCGGCCCCGTCCCGCTGATTCTGGCCGGCGCGGGCGCCGGCCTGGCCGTCCATGGATTCCGCCGCCGGCCGGGAGCCGCGCCATGAATCCCTACGCCCTGCTCTTCTGGGCCTTTTTCAAGATCAGCCTGTTCAGCATCGGCGGAGGCTACAACATGGTGCCGCTGATGCAGCACGAAGTCGAGACCCGCGGATGGCTTCCCTCCGGCCGGTTCATGGACATGCTGGCCATCTCCGAGGCCACCCCCGGTCCCATCGCGGTCAACCTGGCCACCTTCGCCGGCTATCAGGTCGCCGGCGTCCCCGGCTCCATTGCCGCCACCGTCGGCGTCTGCCTGCCCGGAGCCGCCCTGCTGCTGGCCCTGGGCCTGATGGCATCGCATCTGCGCGAAACCCCCGCCTTCCGGGCCGCGATGCGCGGCCTGATGCCCGCCCTGGTCGGCCTGCT
>JAHDSS010000321.1 GCA_018432565.1 Kiritimatiellia bacterium | reverse complement strand
GTCCGATGAGATAGGTGCGCGCGTTGTCCCAGTCGCGCCAGCCGCCGAGGTGGGTGGCGACGAATTTCAGCGTGGGAAAGGTGTCGATGACGCGGCGGACGCGGACGGGATCGCAGACGCGTTCCGGGGGATAGGCGATGTCGAAGCCGGTGTGGAAGACGGCGAAAAGGCCGCGGGCGGCGATGCGTTCGTAGAGGGGGAAGAGGCGTTCGTCGTCGAGGGTGAAATGCTGGTAGTAGGGATGGAACTTGAGGCCCTTGAAGCCCTCGGCGGCGGTCTCGTCCACGTGTGCCAGGGCGTCGGTATCGTCGGGATGGATGGACAGCAGCATCTCGAGGCGGGGCTGCTCCCGCCGGACGTCGCGCGCCCAGCGGCGGATGCCGTCGAAATGGGAGGGCTTGGTGGCAATGGGGCAGACGACGGAACGGGCGATGCCCGCACGGTCCATGGAGGCGATCAGCGATGACGCCCGGCCGTCGGTGTGGGCCTTGCAGTCGCCCTCGGCCTCGAGGAACGGAATGGCCTTGGCCGCGAGGGAATCCTCGAAGGCGTGGGTATGGAAGTCGATGAGCACGAAAACATCTAATCAGAACTCATGAACTCATGAAAAGAGAAAACGGGGAACAGCCGATAGCCGGATCAACTACGAATCATACGAACCACACGAAAGGAAACGGGGGGGGGAGGAGCAGGGTTCAGAACTCATGAAAAGAGAAAACGGGGAACAACCGAGCCGGATCAACTACGAATCACACGAAAGGAAACGGGGGAGGGGGCAGGGTTCAGAACTCATGAAAAGAGAAAACGGGGAACAGCCGAGCCGGATCAACTGCGAATCACACGAACCACACGAAAGGAAACGGGGGAGGGGGCAGGGGGGGGCGGTAGTCCGCAGAGGAAAGGGGATAGATTGGATTCTGACCTCTGACCTCTGGCCTCTGTCTTCCGGCCTCTACTTCGGCAGTTCCGGGGGGCGGGCGGCGAGGGCTTGGATGGCGGTGTGCTCGGTATGGTCGAGGCCGATGGGCGACAAGGAGACGAAGCCTTCGCGCAGGGCTTCGAGGTCGGTGCCGCTCATGTCGCCGTTTTCGAACAGTTCGCCGGTCATCCAGTAGTAGGGATGGCCCCAGGGATCTTCGCGGCGCTCGTATTTTTCGACAAAGCGGGAGGAGCCCATGCGGGTGATGCGCAGGCCGGCGAGCTGG
>JAHDSS010000271.1 GCA_018432565.1 Kiritimatiellia bacterium | reverse complement strand
GCCGATGGGATTCCATTGGCCGCTGGCATGACGGATGTTGTACACCGAATCCCAGCGGAAGCCGTCCACCTTGTATTCCTCGAGGAACATGCGGATCTGGCCCTGGATGTAGTCGCGGACTTCCTGCCGCCCGTAATCGGGACGTGTGGAGCCCCAGTCGGTGTGGGCTTTCCAGTCGTTGTAGAAATAAATGCCGCCGAGGCCGTCCTGCGACCAGCCGTCGTACTGCCAGAGACCATCGCCCATGTCGTTGGGGCCATAGTGATTGTGCACCACGTCAATGATGACGGCGATGCCGTTTTCGTGGAACGCCTTCACGAACCGCTTCAGGCCGTCGGGACCGCCGAAAGCGGATTCAATGGCATAGGGATCGGACGGATTGTAGCCCCAGGACCGGTCGCCGGGGAATTCGTTGACCGGCATGAGTTTCACGGCGGAAACGCCCAGGGATTTGATGTAGGGGAGTTTTTCGATGCACTGGTCAAAAGTGGAGGGCAGCCAGCTCTCGGCGTTGTAGGTGCCGACATGCATCTGGTAGATCACCAGATCGTTTCGCCAGATGCGGTTGAACGCGTGCTCTCCCCAGTCAAAGGCATCGGGATCGTACACGATGGAATTGCCGGCGGAATTGACGACCCGCCGGGCCCGCGGATCTTTCTTGTACGCGCCGTTGACGACAAATTTGTACTCGTGCCCGGCGCGCGCCGCGGGAACATCCACCGACCAATGCCCGTTCCATTCTCCTCCCGGCATGTCCTTGGCCAGGACCGTGGACCCCCAGCCGTTGAACGATCCGCGAACCGTGACACCGGAGGCATTCGGCGCCCAGGTCCGGAAGGTGACGCCGGTGCCGGCGGCGTCGGCATAGGGCGTGGCGCCGATGCCGGATCGCGAAGACTGCGCCGGGGCCTGAACGCCCCCCAGCAGACCCAGACCGACCAGCAGGCACACGCGGAGACAATTCATGCCTGCACCCTAGGCCGTGTAAAACGCTTTTGCAAGCCCGGTTCTTGTCAAAAGGAAGGCCCGGTCAGGGTTTCCATTCTGCCGGCAGCGGAACCACGACGTAGGGGAACGGCTCCAGAATTTCCTCGACGTATTTTTCGATTTCCCGGACCGGAACCGGCTCCGGCGCGGTCGAGGTCCATTCCGGCGCCTCCTGCGCCGCCGGCGCGCGGGCCAGCGTCGCGTTGGGCGGACGGGACTGCGAAAACACCTGGATCGAATAGCGGCTGAGATCCAGCGGCAGGGTGTTCTGTCCGGGCGGCAGCGTATAGCCCTGGCCCGGCATGGGACCCAGGTTGTCAAAGTCCTTGGCATAGGCGGACGAGCCGGAATTGTAGTGGCAGAACCACGAGCCGGCCGACGGGAACCGCACGCCGTAGCCCTTCCGGGGCGTCCCCGACAGGTTCACGACCACCATGGTGGCCTTGTCGCGCGGGGCGTTGCGCTGCCGCCGGAGATAGGCCAGCACCTTCGCGTCGTTGTCGCCATGCACCACCCGCAGCTCCTCGCCCTGAAGCCCCGGTGTGTAGCCCTTCAGATTGCGCCGCAGATGGATCAGGTCGGCGTGGGCGCGGACGATCCCCTTGTAGGGGCCCTGGGCCCTCGCCCAGGAAATCGGCGAGCGATCGCTGAACGGCTCCGTGTCGTGCATTTCAAAGCCCTGAAGCATCATCGGATAGCCCGGCACCGTCAGCGCAATGCCCCCGGCCACCAGGGCCAGCGCCCGCGCCTTGGCGCTGTCCGGATCGGCCGGATCAATATGCGCCGGCAGGCGCTGATGCTGGTTCAGGTCGCCGGCCGAGTCGTGGCACTC
>JAHDSS010000495.1 GCA_018432565.1 Kiritimatiellia bacterium | reverse complement strand
CGCGTCCTCGCCACCGACACCGACGGCGCCGTCTCCATCGTCTCCGACGGCTCCACCTACACGTTCGCCGCCCAGTACGATTCCGAAGTCGGCTTCGTGGACGCCCCCACCTCCCTCGAAGTCGGCTGGTAGGGGTCCGCGAAGCGGAATGGCCTCCCCGCCGCCCATCGAATTCGATCGCGTCTCCCTGGCCTTCGACGGACGCACCCTTCTGCGCGATTTCTCCCTGCGGCTGGCCCCCGGCGAAAAAGTCGTCCTCGCCGGCCCTTCCGGCAGCGGCAAGTCCAGCCTCCTCGCCTGCCTGCTCGGCTTTCTCCGGCCCGCCGCCGGACAGATCGCCATCCAGGGCGAACCCCTCACCCCCAAAAGCATCTGGCACCTGCGCCGCGCCCTCGCCCTCGTCCAGCAGGAACCCGACATCGGCGAGCAGACCGCCGAGGCCTGGATCCGCGAACCGTTCACCTTCCGCGCCAACGAAGCGCTTCGCGACCGCCTCGACCGCCTCCCCGGCCTGCTCCCCCGCCTCCGCCTCGACCCCGCCCTGCTCCGGCGCAAGGGCACCGACCTCTCCGGCGGCGAAAAACAGCGCATCGCCCTCGTCGCCGCCCTGCTGCTCGACCGCCCTGTCCTCCTGCTCGACGAACCCGCCTCCGCCCTCGATCCCGACTCCCGACAGGCCGTCTATGACTGCCTCGCCGGCCTCTCCGGCCAGACCCTCCTGATGGTCTCCCACGACACCGGACCCGCCCTGGATTTCGCCGACCGCACCGTCCGCCTTGCCCCCCCGGAGGTCCCCCATGGGCGCGATTGAAATCGGCGCCGGCGGCCTCGCCGCCAGCTACGTGCTGCTGATCTTCCCCCTCGCCGCCATGCTCTGGCTGCGCATCCCCCTCGTCAGCCAGACGCTCGTGTCCGTCCTCCGCATGACCGTCCAGCTCCTCCTCGTCGGCTTCTACCTCCAGTTCCTGTTCGATCTCGACGACCCCCGCCTCACCACCCTGTGGCTCGTCATCATGATCGTCGTCGCCGACCTCTCCATTCTGCGTACCACCCGCCTGTGCCTCCGCTGCTTCGCCGGACCCCTGTTTCTCGCGCTCGCCGTCGGCACCGCCCTGCCCCTGCTGTTCTTCGTCGTCCTGCTCCTGCGCCAGCCCAACTGGATGGCCGCCCAGGTCGCCGTCCCCGTCGCCGGCATGATCCTCGGCAACTGCCTGCGCGCCGACATCGTCGGCATCCGCACCTTCTACGACTCCATCCGCAAGTCCAACCGCGACTATCTCCGCCGGCTCGCCTGCGGCGCCGGCCGCGCCGAAGCCGTCCGCCCCTATCTCCGCGACGCCGTCTCCGCCGCCCTCGCCCCCACCGTCGCCACCATGGCCACCGTCGGCCTCGTCTCCCTCCCCGGCATGATGACCGGCGTCATCCTCGGCGGCGCCAACCCCATGGTCGCCATCCAGTACCAGATCGCCATCATGATCGCCATCTTCTGCGGCACCGCCGTCACCGTCGTCGCCGTCCTCCTCCTCACCCTCCGCTCCGCCTTCACCCCCTACGGCACCCTCGACCCCGCCATCTTCCGCTAACGGGGTAACGGGGTCAGGCCGTAACAATGAACTTTCAGAAGTTCATTGTTACGGCCTGACCCCGATTGCTTGAAGGGCCTTCGATAGACATGCCGCGCCGCGGCGCCCGCGTCCGGATGGCGTGGCACGCCATCCCGTTACTCCAGAATCCTCTGCGGACTCTGCGGCAAAACGGCTGTTATGCCTTGGATCGGAACCGCCGGATCAGCTCGTTCGTGGAGCTGTCGTGCGCCAGCGGGGTCTCCGGATTCTTCAGCTCGGGCAGGATGCGGTTGGCCAGCACCTTGCCGAGCTGGACGCCCCACTGATCGAACGAGAAGATGTTCCAGATCACGCCCTGCGTGAAGATCTTGTGCTCGTAGAGCGCCACGAGCTGTCCGAACGTCTCCGGCGTGAGCTGCTCGGCCAGCAGCGTGTTGGTCGGCCGGTTGCCGGGAAACGTCTTGTGCGGCACCAGCTTCTCCGGCACGCCCTCCGCCCGGCATTCCTCCGCCGTCTTGCCGAAGGCCAGCGCCTCGGTCTGCGCGAAGAAGTTGCTCATCAGCTTGGCGTGGTGGTCGCCCACCGGATTGTGGCTCCGGCAGAATCCGATGAAGTCGCACGGAATCAGCTTCGTGCCCTGGTGGATCAGCTGGTAGAACGCGTGCTGTCCGTTGGTGCCGGGCTCGCCCCACACCACCGGCCCCGTCTCGTACGCCACCGGTTTCCCGTTTTTCGTCACCCGCTTGCCGTTGCTCTCCATGTCCCCCTGCTGGAAATAGGCCGCGAAGCGCGACAAATACTGATCGTACGGCAGCAGCGCCGTGCT
>JAHDSS010000277.1 GCA_018432565.1 Kiritimatiellia bacterium | reverse complement strand
TGCGCAGTATGCAGCGACGAAGCGGGAGCTGGCGGACTCGGTGGCGCGGCTGGCGCGGGAGTGGGCGCCGCGGACGCGGGTGAACGGGGTGGCGCCGGGGCCGGTGCGGATTCCCGAAGGCGTGCGGGAAGCCGCCGGCGATCTGCCGCTGGGACGGCGGCCGACCGAGGAGGACGTGGCGCGGGCCGTGGCGTTTCTGTGCGAATCCGACGCCATCACGGGGCAGATTCTGTATGTGGACGGCGGGCAGCATCTGGCGGGAGGCACCCAACCATGAAATCCAAAACGCCGGCGGTATATATTCCGGAAAGGATTCACAGCCTGATTTTCACGCTCAGGGGGCAAAAAATAATCCTCGATTCGGACTTGGCCGCGCTCTACGGCGTGGCCACCAAGGTCTTGAACCAAGCGATCAAGCGGAATGCGGAAAAATTTCCTGTCGATTTCATGTTCCAGCTTGCACCGCAGGATGTTGAAAACATGAGGTCACAAATTGTGACCTCACGTTTAGGGGGTATGCGGTCACAATTTGTGACCGCATCGAAAACGAGGAATATCCGGTTTCTGCCCTTTGCCTTCACGGAGCACGGGGCGATCATGGCCGCAACGGTGCTGAACAGTCCTCAGGCGGTGCAGATGAGCGTGTTTGTCGTGCGGGCGTTCGTGGCCATGCGGGCCGCCTTGCCGGGCACGGCGGCGCTGGCGCGCAAGCTCGCCGCGCTGGAGCGCGAAGTGAAGGCGCGGCTGGACGGTCATGACGCTGCGATCGTAGACGTCTTGCGGCGCTTCATGGAAATCCTCGATCCGCCGCCGCCGCCGGAGCCGCCGCCAAAGCCGCCCATCGGCTTTGGAGTGAAGGAAAAATCCGCCCGCTACGGATCGAAAAAGAAGCGTGCCTGAACCCTTTATCCCTTCTATGCCCAAGAACAACATTCCACTCGATACGACGGGGCTGCCGCAGCTGGATGCGGCGCTGTGCGGCATTCTGGCGGGGGATAACATTGTCTGGAACGTGGACGATGTCGGGCAGTACCGGAAGCTGGCGGAGCCGTATGCGGCGGCGGCGAAGCGCGACGGCCGGAAGCTGGTGTATTTCCGCTTCGCGCGGCACGAGCGGCTGCTTCCGGAGGGGTTCTGCGAGGAAATCCGCCTGGAGCCGGAAGCCGGGTTCGAGGTGTTCCTGCACCGGATCCACGAGGTGGTCGGAGCGAACGGCCTGGGGGCGTACTACCTGTTCGACTGCCTGTCGGACCTGGCGACGAACTGGTGCTCGGACGCGATGCTGGGCAATTTTTTCATGCTGACGTGCCCGTATCTGTACCGGCTGGAGACGGTGGCCTACTTCGGGCTGCTGCGGGGGCGTCATTCGCGACACGCGGTCGAGCCGGTGCGCGCGACCACGCAGCTGTTTCTGGAGGTGTATGGGTACGGCGGGCGGCTGTATGTGCTGCCGATCAAAACGCAGTTCCGGCATTCGCCGACGATCCACCTGATGCTGGAGTGGGATGGAGCGGAAGGGATCTCAACGGTGCG
Source organism: Kiritimatiellia bacterium (assembly GCA_018432565.1). Classification (GTDB taxonomy): domain Bacteria; phylum Verrucomicrobiota; class Kiritimatiellia; order CAIQIC01; family Lenti-01; genus JAAZFE01. The sequence continues at coordinate 4,695 of JAHDSS010000277.1, read as the reverse complement.
GTCGAGCGCGCGCCTGACACAGGTGCTGGGACGGGTGCCGCCGCAGTCCGCGCGGATCGAGACCTATGGCGACGACGTGGTCCGGCGGGCGGAGGAGGTGCTGCGGGTGGAGGGGGGCGCCGGGGCGGAGGCGGAAGCTTTGAAACGGCGGCTGATCGGGATGCTGGTGACGCGCGACGAATCCATCCTGCCGCTGGTGGAGCAGTACCTGAGCCTGGAAGACGTGCTGGAGGTGCGCTGGCGGATGTTCGGCACGGGGCTGATCGGCGGCAAGGCGGTGGGCATGCTGCTGGCGAGACGGATTGCCGAGCGCGAACGCCCCGAACTGGGGGCGAAGCTGGAGGCGCACGACTCGTTCTACATCGGATCGGACATTTTCTACAGTTTTCTGGTGCGGAACGGACTGTGGGAAATCCGCGAGAAACAGCACTCGCCCGATACGTTTCTCGACGGCGTGGACGAGGCGCAGGAGCGCATCCTGACGGGCCGGTTCTCGCACTACGAGATCGGCCTGTTCGAGAAGATGCTGGACTACTTCGGCCAGTATCCGGTGATTGTGCGGTCCAGTTCGCTGCTGGAGGACGCCTACGGCAATTCGTTCGCGGGCAAGTACGAGAGCGTGTTCTGCGCGAACCAGGGCAGCCTGGAGGAACGCCTCCGGTCGTTCCTGGACGCGATCCGCACGGTCTATGCCAGCAGCATGAGCCGCGAGGCGCTTTCGTACCGCGAACGCCACGGGCTGCTGAAGCGCGACGAACAGATGGCGCTGCTGGTGATGCGGGTGACGGGCGAACTGCAGGGGCGGGCGTTTTATCCGCATCTGGCCGGCGTGGGATTCTCGTACAATCCCTTCGTCTGGGGCCCGGAGATCGACCCGCGGGCAGGAGTGCTGCGGCTGGTGTTCGGACTGGGCACGCGGGCGGTGGACCGGGTGGATGACGATTACACGCGGGTGGTGGCGCTGAATGCGCCGATGCGCCGGCCGGAAGGCAGCCTGGATGAGATCGTCCGCCATACCCAGCGCCGCATGGATTACGTGGACCTGGATGCCGGGGGGCTGGCGGGCGGGGAGTGCGCGGATCTGCTGTCCTCGGCCCGCGGCGTGCCCGACGACCTCTTTACGACCGAGACGCCGGAAGGCGGGCGGTTCCTGACCTTTGACGGCCTGCTGACGCAGACCGGATTCGTGGCGGACTTCCAGCAGATGCTCCAGACCCTGGAACGGGTGTACGGCAAGCCGGTGGACATTGAATTCGCCGTGAATTTCCTGCCGGACGGCAGGGACTATCTGATCAATCTGCTGCAATGCCGGCCGCTGCAGGTGCAGGGCACGCACCATCCGCAGGTGCCGGCGGTGGAATGCCGTCCGGAAGACATCCTGGTGCAGGGCTGCGGGGCGGTGGTGGGGCACAGCCGAGCCGAACGGCTGGACTGGCTGGTGCTGGTGGTGCCGGAGGCGTATGCCGCGATGGGCGAGCAGGAGCGTTACGGCGTGGCGCGGGCCGTGGGCATGGTGAACCGGGCGCTGGCGGGGATCGAAGTCGGCACCCTGGCGATCGGGCCCGGGCGCTGGGGCACCCACATGGCGTCGCTGGGCGTTCCGGTGCGTTTTTCGGAAATCAGCCACATGACGGCCATTTGCGAAGTCATGATGATGCACGACTTCCTGACGCCCGACGTGTCGCTGGGCACGCATTTTTTCGGCGAACTGGTGGAGATGAACATCCTGTATTTCGCGCTGTTTCCCGGCCGGGAGGGCAACCGGCTGGATCTGGGGGCGCTGATGGCGGCGCCGAACCGGCTGGCGGAACTGGCTTCCGGGGCGGAGGTTTCCCCCGACGCGCTGCGCGTGGTGCGGGCCGATGACCTGAATTTTGACGGCGTGTGGCTGGTGGCGGACGGGCTTCGGCGGGAGGTGGTGGTCAGCGTTTGCCCTCCGATGCTGCGCAGCTCGGTCGGGGTATAGACCACACGTCCCCCTCCACCTTTTTCAAGAGGGGCGCAGGGATCCTGTTGAGTTGAGGGTAGGCGGCAGAGGGACGGCAGAGGGGCATGCCGGTGCGTGAGCCGGCGGTTGACAGTCCGGATATTATAACATAAGTTATAACAGCATGAAAACCAAACTGCGCAAGATCGGAAACTCGTACGGGATCATTCTGCCGAAAGAGATCCTGCATTCGCTCCAGGTCAAGGAAGGCGACACGCTTTTTCTGACGGAAGCGCCGGAGGCGACGGTGCGGATCACGCCGAACCGCAAGGGCTTTGATGAGAAGTCGAAGATTGCACGGGACCTGATGCACCGGTATCGCAACGCCCTGCGTGAACTGGCGCAATGAAGGAGCCGGTCTGGATCGACATGGAGGATGCCCTGTCCTTCCATGAAGAGATGTTGGTTCGCTTCGGAGGGTTGCCGGGCGTGCGCGACATGGACCTCCTGGATTCCGCCCTGAATCGCCCCCGGCAACTATTTGCCTATGGACAGCCGGAGCTGTTCGACTTGGCGGCGGCCTATGCGGCTGGCATCATTCAGAACCACCCGTTTCTGGACGGCAATAAAAGGGCGGGTTTTGTAGGGGCGGCCTTGTTCCTGGAAGTGAACGGGTATTCGTTTCGAGCCCCCGAAGAAGAAGTGGTGGTGCAGACGCTGGGACTGGCGGCGGGCGAGATTCCGGTTCAGGCGTATGCCCGCTGGCTGAAGAGCAGTTCCGAGCGGGGGCAGACGAAGCAGTAAACTGGATATTCGGAGTCTGGCCCCGTCGCCTTGAGGGCTCAGCGGCAGTTTTTATAGTACGGCCCGCGGAGGGGCTGGCAGGGCGGAGGCGGGGGAGGGCGATGCCGGAATGCCGGCCGGGGCGGCGGGGCGCAGTGGTAATACAGACCGTTTGGCGGCGGCGGCGGAGCCGCTGGGCCGTAGAAGACCGGCGCCGGGTACGCCGGCGCGATTTCCACGCTGGATGAAGCGGCGGCGGCAATGAAGGTGCCGACGACGGCGCCGACCACGGCCCCGGCGAGGACATCCTCGGAACGGTGATGACGGGCCGATGCGCTGAGCGGCATGGCCATGGTCACGGCGAGGGCGATGGCGGCGAGTCGGAGGGTGGAACGGGTTTTCATGGGCGGGCCTCCTGATGATTTCCTTTTCAGCCCCTGCGGTCGCCGCCGGGCCGGCGAAGGTTACCGGCGTGGAATGTGGCGGGCCGCGGGCGCGGGGAGGGGGTTTTTAGGGTTGAAGGACCGGCGGGGGGGGCTGTATGGTGGCGGCGCGTTTTCGTACTTCTATGGAGCAAAGGACAAGCCATGGCTGAAGAACTGCAACACTTGATCGAGCGTATCCGCAAGGAGGGGGTGGAATCCGGGGAGAAGGCGGCGGAATCGCTGGTGGCGGAAGCCAAGAAGAAGGCGGCGGCGATCGTGGCTGACGCGCAGAAGCAGGCGAAAGACCTGGTGGCGAAGGCCGAGAAGGACGCCGAGGCGTTTGCGGCGCGGGGCAGGCAAACCCTGAAGCAGGCGGCGCGGGATTTGCTGATCAGCATCAATGAGTCGGTGGGCGGCGTGGTCGGGGGCATGGCCGCGGAGAAGGTGGAGCAGGCGCTGACGCCGGAGATCATGGGGCGGATGCTGGTGAAGCTGGCGGAGGCCTATGGCCGGGACGGGGATCAGGGCGGCATCGTGGCGATGCTGGGGGAAGAGGATGCGGCGGCGGTCAAGGCGTTCATCGCCAAGGAATACCAGGACAAGCTGGCGGCGGGCATCCAGATCGAGAGCGCGAAGGGCGTTTTCAAGGGGTTCCGGGTGGGCCGGAAGGATGAGCAGGTCTTTCATGACTTCAGCGCGGATGCCATCGCCGATTCGCTGGCGGGTTTCCTGCGGCCGGAGCTGGCCGAGATTGTGAAGCAGGCGGCGGCGGAATAGGACGGGGTGATGGGCGACTACACCTATCTGGTGGCCTCGCTGCCGGCGCTGTCGCTGGAGGCCCCGCCGCCGTTTTCGCCGGACGAGTTCCGCTTTGCGTGCCAGGGAGTGCTCAGCGACGAAGATCTGGCGGAACTGGACTTGCTGCTGGCCGGACGGGCGGCGGAGGGGCGCACGGCGTTTTCGCAGGCCTGGGCGGCGGCGGATGCGCAGATCCGCAACACGGCGGCGCGGGCGCGGGCGGCCAAGCTGGGAGTCGAGGCCAAGGGCTATCTTCACAGCCATTCCGGCTATGCGGTCTGGCTCGACAAGGACGTGTCCGACGCGCTGGCCAAGGCCAACCCCCTGGCGCGCGAGGCGGGGCTGGATGCCGCGCGGTGGAAGTTTGTCGAGGAGCTGGCGCAGGCGGATCCCTTCGGGCGGCCGGCGGTGCTGGCCTTTGCCGTGAAGCTGATGCTGGCGGCGCGCTGGGCGGCGCTGGACGAAGCGGCCGGGCGCGAGCGGCTCGAAGACCTGGTTTCCCGACTGGAAGAGAAGGCGGCGTCGAAAGGCGCGGCGGATTTCACATAACGAAGGCGGACGAAAATGAGCGAAAATGTCGGCAGAATCGTGGGAATCAACGGCAACCTGGCCACCGTGCGGTTTGACAAACCGGTGACGCAGGGCGAAGTGGGCTTCGCCAGGACCGGCGACATCGCGCTGAAGGCGGAGGTGATCCGCATTCGCGGCCAGAATGCGGAATTGCAGGTGTTTGAGGACACGTCGGGGCTGCGGGTGGGCGAT
>JAHDSS010000562.1 GCA_018432565.1 Kiritimatiellia bacterium | reverse complement strand
GGGTGGGCTTCTTGAAGTCAACGGCCACCTTGTCCACGCCGGTGGAAATGATGAAGAGGTCGGCTTTCAAATTCTTGGCAAGCAGGCAGGAGGCGAAATCCTTGTCAATGACCGCGGCGCATCCTTCGAGTTCGCCGTTTTCCTTTTCCACGACCGGGATGCCGCCGCCGCCGACGGCGATGACAATGACGTCGTTTTCGAGCAGCAGGCGGATGGTTTCCTCTTCGACAATGCGCAGGGGTTTGGGCGAAGCGACGACGCGGCGCCAGCCGCGGCCGGCATCCTCCTTGAGCACCCAGCCGTCTTCGGCCTGGTGTTTCCGGGCGTCTTCCTCCGAATAGAACGGGCCGATGGGCTTGGTGGGGTGGTCAAACGCCGGGTCGTTTTCATCCACCAGCACCTGGGTGACCACGGTGGCAATGGGCTTGTGAAGATTCTGGCGCCGGAGTTCATTGGCGAGGGTCTGGCCGACCTGGTAGCCGATGGCGCCCTGGGTATCGGCCACACAGCTGTCCAGGGGGACCTCATGCAGCACGTTCTTGGCCAGATCGGAACGCAGCAGGATGAACCCGACCTGGGGGCCGTTGCCGTGGGTGACGACGACCCGGTAGCCGGCGGCCACCAGCGCGGCGATGTGATGAGAGGTTTCGCCCGCGGCCTGGTACTGGTCCGCCACGGCCATGTGCTTGCTGTCCTTGATGAGGGAATTGCCGCCGATGGCAACGACTGCGAGAGGGGATGGCATAAGATGGATCTCCTTGTTAGGGGTTTAGGTGAGGGGATACGGGCACCAACGCCGTTGGAGCATCCAGCCGGCTCTGCGGGCGCTGTCTGCACCCCGGCCCGCCGTCCGCATCATCCCCGGCATACGTTCCATAAGCGACATCATTGAAACCAATCGTTCAGGATTGTACCAAGCCCGGCCCCGAAGGGACAACTGGCAAAACGGGGATTCTTCCTTTCCTCGTCGTCTCCATCGCTCTGCGCGTTTGGCGGCCGACCGGCGTGCGGATGCCAGCAGGAGATTACGGCGCCAGCAGCCGCTGGAGAGCGGCGGCGTCAAGAACGCCGGTACCGTAGCCGCCGACGGCAGTCGGCGACAAGGCGGCGCGCAATGCCTCCAGAGCCTCTTCCGGCGTGGCGGCAGGATGCCGGTTGAAGTACTGCCCGAGAGCATGGGCCACGGCGGCGGAGGAGATGGACGTGCCGACATAGGCGCCGGCGGCGCCATCGTTCCGGACCGGCAGCGTGGCGAAAGCCGACGCGGACAGATCCACAAATTCGCCGAAGTTGGATTGTTCCCAAGGCTGCCCGCCGGCCCCGACACCCCCGACAGCCAGAACAGAGGGATAAGCCGCGGGATATACAGGGCGGCCGGAGGGCTCGTTGCCGGCGGCGGCGACCACCACCAGCCCGTTGGCCGCGGCCGTATCCACCGCCGCCCGGAGAAAGTCGCTGTCGGCCTCCGACCCCCAGCTGAGGTTGACGACCCGCGCGCCGGCCTGCCGGGCATAGGCCAGGGCCTGAAGGATGGCGAAATTCGACGTCACGCCATTCTCATCAAATGCCCGGACCGACACCAGAGGCAAGGTTTCGCCGGATGTCCGCAATCCGTCCGCGGCCAGCAAGCCGGAAGCCAGCAGCGCCATATGGGTGCCATGGCCGTCAGGATCGGACAGGGCCCGGTCGGGCGAAACCGCATCCCAGCCGGCCGCCACCAGCGGCCCGATGCCGGCGGCCGGATCGAGTCCGCTGTCCAGCACGGCCACGGGAATGGAACCGTCGGCGGGCGGAGAGACCGGCGGGAGGGCCCAGGAAAGCGGAGGAGGGCGGGACCCGGCGGGCAGGCGAATGGCGTGATTCAGCTCGGCATGGGCCACCAGGGGATGGCGGGAAAGACGGGTCAGCAGTTCTTCGACATTCGTTCCGGGAGGAAACCGGATCAGATAGACGCCGGTGACCGGATCCACATCCACAATCATGCCGCCCACCTGGTCCAGCAGTTGCTGGAACCGGGCATAGGTGGTTCCGGGCCGTACGCCGACGAGCAGCTCGTCCCGAATGAATTCCGGCGCGTCTCCGGCTACGCCCCGGGTGGTGTTGAAGCGGGCAGGGGAACTGGACAGGGGGCGGGCGGATTGCCGGCAACCGGGGACAAATATCTCGATTTCCTGGAGTTTGGGAATGCGGCCAAGCGGTCCGCGCAGCATCTTCCATGTCACCAGATAATCGTAGGAATCCAGCAGTTCGCTCAGGGCATCATCCAGCGCTTCTCCTTGAAAAGCGGCCTGGACCGTGGCGCGAATATCCGGATCGAGCCGGACGGTCACGCCGGCATGGGCAAACTGCTGCAAGACATCCACCAGCGGGGCCTGGTCCGCCTGCAGCCACAGCCGATCGCCGTCCAGGCGAAAATAAAGCGCGTGGGCGTCCCATGGCGCCAGGCAGGCCCACAGGGCCAAACCGGCCGCCGCCAGATTTAATCGCCTGCGGAGCATCGGCCGTTCCGGTAATCGAGCCAATCGTAGTAGTCGTTGATGTCCTCAAAACCGGACCGGACCGGCGCCGGCTCCGGTTTCTCTTTGGGTTTGGACTCCGCCAGCACAAGAAGCCCAAGAATTTTTGAAGTTTTGTGCTTCAAGGCTTTCCCCACGGTGATTTCAATCCCTTCCGGAATGCGAGAAGACCGCCGGAATCCTTGGTTCACAACCATCCGAACGGGAATGCGAGGAGTCAGCTGCCCCGACAGGAGGGCTTCCGCCGTTTCGCTGGTCAAAGCGCCCTGAACCACGCCGTTTTTATCCCGGGTCCAAAGCAGGGCGGCCATGCAGCGGGAGGCGGCCGTTTCGGGCATTGCCGCCAATCGGTACACCCCGCGGTACACCCGGATCCAACTGCCGGTTTTGACGTGATACAGATGGACGCTGTCGGCATAGCCCACTTCCACGGCCTGAGAGGCGGTGAAACAGCCATGCTGGGCCTTGGCCATCGCATGCAGTTTCCGGGCCAGCGCTTTTGAGGATGTGCCCATGAATGGCTCCTGTTTGAAAACAAGCCTGATTGCTCCCTGCAGAAAACCATGAATTTCAGAGACAAACAAGCGGATATATCCCCATCCCTTAACTTTGCCGATCTTCGGGATGGGCAGCCCGGAAACCAGCGGAAACTCCAAGACCGGACGGCTCCGGATGCGGATGCCTCCCGGTCAAAATCCGCTTGGAATACCGGATAATGATTGCGCCGATACGGATTCCTTGCGTACAGTCTCAGCCCATGTTTCGCGATCTGATTCAAAATATCTCCCTGGTATCCGCCGTGACCGGCTGGTTGCTGGCACAGCTGATCAAACTGCTGAACTTCATTATCCGCGAGCGGAAGTTCGACTACGGAT
>JAHDSS010000035.1 GCA_018432565.1 Kiritimatiellia bacterium | reverse complement strand
GTGGTGAAGGCGTTTTTCCGCCGGCAGTTCGGTCGGGAGATGGCGCAGGAGGCGCTGGGGCTGCTGCGCGACCTGCTGAGGCGGGAGATCGCCACCGGTCCGGTCTGCGCGCAGATCCGGGCGCACATGAACTATTCGCAGCGCATGGCGCTGCTGCATTACCTGTTCAGCATCGCCCATGCCGACGGCGAACTGCATCCGGCGGAGGACCGCCTGCTGCAGCGGCTGGCGGCGGAACTGGGGATTCGCGCGGGCGACAGCCGGTCCATTGCCGCGATGTTCGCGCCGAAGGCCGATCCGGACGCGGATTACCGCGTGCTGGAAATCCCGCGCAGCGCATCCGACGACGAAGTGCGCAAAGCCTACCGGCGGATGTCCATGAAGCACCATCCCGACAAGGTGGCGCACCTGGGCGCCGAGTTCCAGAAGGCGGCGACCGAGAAGTTTCAGCGGGTCAATGCGGCCTATGGGCGGATCAAAAAGGCGCGAGGGATGGGGTGACCTGATTCACCCACGGCGCAAGGCCGTGGGGGTCTGGCCGCGGGGGGCGTTCAGGGGTTCAAGGGGGCGGATCAGGAGACGACGGGGGCGTCTTTCCACAGCTGTTCGATGGCGTAATAGGCGCGCATCTGGGGCGTGAAGAGATGGACGACAAAGTCCACATAGTCGAGGACGAACCACTCGCTCTGGGCGGAACCGGCGCGGCGGTGGCAGGCGAGGGGGGGCTCGTGCAGGCGCAGCTGCCGGGCGACTTCGTCGGCGAGCGCGCGCAGATGGGGAATATTGAGGCCGCTGCAGAGGATCATGTAATCGGTGATGCTGGACACGTCGGCCACGTGCAGGACCACGATGTTCTCGCCTTTTTTGGCATCGAGAATTCCGCGGACCTTTTCAACCAGTTCCCGCTGCGGGTCGGCCGGCCTGGGGACCCGGACGGATTTTTTCGCCGGCGCTTTCCGGACCTTTTTGGCGGCGGGGGCGGAGGGAGCCGCGGCCTTGCGGGCGGGTTTCCGGGCGGCGGACTTCGTAGGGGCGGGTTTCGCTTTTTTCATCGGTATAGGTTGTGCTCCTGAATGTATTGGATGACGGCCGCGGGGACAAGGGAAACCGGCAGTCCGGCGGCGAATCGGGCGCGGAGGTCGCGGGAGGCGACCTCGATGGGGTGGCCGGTGCGGACATCGGCGAGGAGTTTTTCGGGCCAGGGGGGGGGCAGGCGGATGGCGTCGGGATCGGGGGTGAAGCCTGGGCGGGCAAGGGTGACGATGCGGACGAGAGGCAGCAGTTCGAGGGGCTTGTGCCAGGTATGCAGTTCGGGGAGGGTGTCGGCCCCGATGATGAAGACAAAGCCGGTGCCGGGGTGGAGGACGCGCAGGTCGCGGACGGTATCCAGGGTATAGGATTTCCCGGGACGGTGAAATTCGATGTCGAGGGCCTTGAAGCGGGGTTCGTCCCGGATGGCGAGGCGGAGCATGGCCAGGCGGTCGGCGTTGGATGCGAGGTCGTCGGCGGGCTTGTGCGGGGGAATGGCGCAGGGGATGAACCAGACCGCCGACAGGTCAAACAGTCGCATGGCTTCGCGGGCGATGGTCAGATGGCCGTTGTGGACGGGGTTGAAGGTGCCGCCGAGAAGTCCGACCGGGCGCGACTCACCGGGGGGCGCGGGAGGGGGGGGGGGCATCAGAACAGCACCGGTTCGTCCACGGGATCGGGGGCCAGCGGCACGACCTGGCCGACCACGACGACCGGCATGTCGCTCAGTTCCACCCAGAATTCGCGTCCGCGGATGGAAATCTTTTTGCCGATGTAGCGGCGCAATTCGGCGGAACGGCCGTGGACATGGCAGACCATTTCCAGGACGGGGCCGTCATAGGCCAGGAGGCGGTAGCGGGAGGGAGAGGCGGCGAGAAACGGCGCGGCGCGCAGTTCGCCTTCCACCTGGACGGGTTTTCCCTGGTTGGGGGCTTCGATCAAATCGAGATCGTTCACCAGGGCCGGATCCACGGCGACATCCACATCCGGGGAGCGCTGGGCGGAGACCGTGGCGGCCGGCGCGGGAACGGCGGCGGCTGGGCGATGGGGGCGTGCGACACGGCTCGGGGTTTTGGCGACAGGGCGGGCGTCACCGGCCGGCGCCTGGGGCGCGACGGCGGGGGGCGTCGCGGCGGGCAGGGCGGTGGCCGGGCGCAGGACAGGCGGGCGGGGAGCGGGCGGGGACGCAACAGGCTTCGGGGCGGCCGGTTTGGGCGTGGACCGCTGCGGGGTGGACGGGGCGATGCGAGGGGGGGGGCGGACCGGTTCGGGAGCGGGGGCCGGCGCGGGAGGGGGGACGGGTGCGGCGGCCACGGACGGCTCGGGCCGGGGGAAGGGGACCGGCTTGGGTTCCGGTTTGGGGGCGGGGGGAGGGGTTGCGACCGCCGGTTCCGGTTCTGGCGCGGGCGCGGGGGAGGCGGAGGCAACTGCCGCCGGTTCCGGCCGGACCACCGGCGCCACCTCCCGGATGGGTTCTTCGGTGCGCGCCTGCACGGCCGACAGGTCGGCTTTTCGCACCCACAGGGTGGCGGAGGAAGGTGGAGCGATCCGGGCCCACTCGCCTTCCTCCCCGCGGGGCATGACGGGCGCGCCGCGTTCCAGGGTGCCCACCACGTCATACTGGATGCCCGGACCGGCCCGAACCTGAATGCTGCGGGCCAGGACGCGGTTGCCTTCGATGAAATCCTTGTTCAGCCACAGGTCAATGCGGTCGGGCGGCGCGATGGCGGCCCAGTCGCCATCGGTTTGCGATACAAACAACACTTCGCCGCGGGCGGCCTGGCCGACCGGCGGGGCGGCCGTGGAAGGCTGGCTGTAGACGGGGGTCGAGGCCGCGGAGACCTGCATGCGCGACTCGGCAGAGGCGGCGGCAGCGGCGGCGAAAAATGCGGCGGCAACGGCGGTTCCGGAAATCCATTTCATGTGCGGCAGTCTAGCGGCGGGGGGAGGGGGATTCAATTCCGAATTCGAACCAGGGGCCGGGCTGGTTTTGCGATTGCCGGAAACGGAACGGGCTGGCAATATGCGGACTCCATGACGCATCAGACCACCAGGATGGAGCGGCCCGGCGACGAGCCTCCGGATGCCGGTTCCCGGCACTATCCGGAACTCCGGGTGGGGACGGTGCTGTGGGACCGCTATGAAATCGTGGCGGTGCTGGGGGCCAGCGATCTGGGGGAGCTGTGGCGCTGCCGCGATCGCGAGACGAGCAAGGATGTCGCGCTGCGGCGGCTGCCGCGCGATCTGGGGCATTCCAAGCCCGTGCTGGCGATCATTCACGCGGGCATTCAGCGGATTTCCGAGCAGACCCATCCGAACCTCGCCGCCATTCGCCAGCTGGTATATGTGGGCGATCAGATCTATCTGGTCGGCGATTACGCCCCCGGGATGAACATCGGCACCTGGGCCCGGCAGGGCGAAGGCGGGCGGCGGACGCCGGCCGAGGCGCTGCCGGTGTTGAAGCAGGTGGCCGCGGCGCTGGATTTCGCCCACGAGCGGAACATCATTCACCGCAATCTCAAGCCGTCGAACATCTATCTGGGCGAGGACGGCGTGGTGCGGGTGACGGATTTCGGCCTGGCGCCCCACGGCCATCTGACGATCACCCGCGGCGAAGCGGTGCGCACGGGCACCACGGGCGCGTATCTGGCGCCGGAACTGCGCG
>JAHDSS010000011.1 GCA_018432565.1 Kiritimatiellia bacterium | reverse complement strand
TGGGCGCGACGGCGGAGCCGTCGTAGGTCACGGTCACGCTCAACCCGGCCGGATCGGTGGTCACCGTCGCGCTCTTGGCGTAGCCGTCGTACACGTAATACAGCCCGGACAGCGAGACCGTCGCGGAGGCCTTGGCCACCACCAGCGTGCCGGTGGCGCTTCCCGCGTAATTCGCGTCGGCCACGGTGCCGGTCACGGCATAGCTTCCGGCGGCGGTCGGGGCGGTCGCCGAGCCGTCATAGGTCAGATTCACGGCCAGTCCGGCCGGCTCGGTGGTCGCGCCCGCGCTCTTCGGCGCGCCGTCATAGGTCTGCGCCAGGCCAGTCAGTGTCACCGCGGCGGAGCCCTTGACGATTGTAAAGATATCGGTGGAGGAACCGAAGTAGTTGGCATCGGCGATCGTGCCAACCACCTCGTACGCGCCAACGGCCACCGGAAGCGTCGCGGAACCGTCGTAGGTGACGTTCACGGTCAAGCCGGCGGGATCAGACGAAACGAGGGCCGACTTCGCGCTGCCGTCGTAGCCGACGGTCAGGCCGTCGAAGGAAACAAACCCTTCGGCCTTGGCGACGGTCAGCGTCCCGGTGGCCCCGCCCTGGTAGTTGGCGTCGGTCACCGCGGCCACGACTTCGTAGCTGCCGGCGGCCGTCGGCGCGGCGGGCGACCCGTCGTAGGTCAAGGAGTACGGCACAGCCGGCACGCAGGTCACGGACGCGGCGCGCGGCGTGCCGTCGTAGGTCTGGCTCAGACTGCCCAAGGTCACGCCCGCCGCCGCCTTGGCGATCGTCAGCGTGCCCGTGGCCACCCCGGAATAGCCGGATTCGGTCACCGTGGCCACCACCGTGTAGCTGCCGGCAGCCGTCGGCGCCGTGTAGGAGCCGTCGTAGGAAATCTGCGTCGCCAGCCCCGCCGGATCGGTCGTCACCGTCGCGGTCTTGGGCGTCCCGTCATAGGTCTGGGACAGGCCGGACAGCACCACCCCCGCCTGCGACACCGCCGCATAGGGCAGCACGGTGATGTCGTCGATGTTCATCCGGTCGCCGCCTTCCATCTGGAACCGCAGATAGGAGGATTGCGCCACGGTCAGCGTGTTGGAATAGGCGATGAAGTTCGTATTGACCCCGTCGGTCGTCAGGGTTTCGTTGGTGGTCCAGTTCACGCCGTCCGGGCTGGTCTGGACCGTCAGCGTCGGCGCTTCCAGCGTGCCGTAAACCGCGTAGTTGAACGCCACGGAATGAATGCCGTTGGTGAACGGGGTCACGCTCTGCATCACGCCGTTGCTGGTCGCCTCCGCGCCGATATAGCGCAGCCGGATGGAATAAAGACCGGTCTTCTTGTCGTTGGCCAGGTTGCCGCGCGTGGCGTTGTTGAGGAACCAGTCGGACGGGCTGCCGGCCGTCAGCGTGTTGGTGTGCGGGCCGTAGGCGTTGTAGTCCGGAATGTAGGGGTCTTCGAAGTCGATCGTCAGCGCATCCCCCACGGCGGTCCCGCCGCCGGAACCGGCGGGCTGGATGACGACGGCGGAGGAAAACACGTTGGTCGTGCCCGCGTACTCGGCGGTGCCGGTCACGCAGACGGTGGCGTCGTACACGCCGACGTCCTGCGGCAGGGCCGGCGAGTAGCTGACGGACCAGGCCAGGCCGGACGGCGTGACGGTGAACGTGTTGGTGTGCACCGCCCCGTCATAGTTGAGGACCAGCGCTTCGTCCAGCGTGCAGGTCGCCTGCCCTTCGGCGATGGTCACGGCGTTGCTGAAGACAAAGGTGCCGCCGAGATAGTGGTCGTCCCCGGTCACCGTCACCGTGGCGTCGTACGCGCCCGGGCTCACCGGCGGATCGGCCGGCGAATAGCTGACGGTCCAGGCCAGGCCGGTCGTCACCGTGAACGCGTTGGTGTGGGGCTGGCCGTCGTAGGTCAGGCTGATCGGGGCGGACATTTCGCAGGTGGCCACGCCCTGCGTGACGGTCACGGAATTGGTATAGACGAACGTGCCGCCCAGCAGATATTCGCTGTCGGGAATCGTCACCGTGGCCGTGTAGGTGCCGATCTCCACCGGGGCCGCCGGGGCATACGACACGGAATACGGAATGCCTGCGGGGGTGATGGCGAAGGTGTTGGTGTGCGCCGTGCCGTCAAAGGCCGCCGACACCGCTCCGTTCAGTTCGCACTCCGCGAACCCGGTCTCCGGCGGGATGTAGGACGTAATCCGGATGTTGTCAAGGTTGGCATACTGGTTTTTCTTCTCTGTTGTCCAGATAATGCGGAAATCCACCGGCCCGACCACGTCCACGGTCGTGACATTGGTTTGCAGGCTGGTGACATCTTTCGTGCTGACCGTGTCAATGGTCGTCCAGCCTCCGCCCGAGTTGTATTCCGCCTTGATCGTAAAACCGTCGTTGTTCTGGTAGCGCGCATACGCCCACTCAAAATCCCCGATGCCGTTGGTCAGTCCCCCCACGAGATGAATGCTGCCATCGTAGTAGCGCAACCGGGCGCCGCGGGTGCCGTCCAGATGGTCGTTTACATCAGGGGCAATCACCACGGCGTTGGTAAGCACCCAATAGCGCCCGGCGATTTCGTGCGGCGTGTAGTCGGAATAGGTGGACTTCAGCGCCGAGTCCTCGAAATTCATCTCCATAATGCCGGTGTTGAACGGCTCGGGATCTTCCTCGTTCGGGATGCCGTCGCCGTCGGCGTCCGGATCGCACAGGTCGCCGATGCCGTCGCCGTCGATATCGGACTGGTCGGCATTGGGGGTGTACGGGCAGTTGTCGTATTCGTTCAGATCGCCGTCGCCGTCGATGTCCGGATCGCAGGCG
>JAHDSS010000400.1 GCA_018432565.1 Kiritimatiellia bacterium | reverse complement strand
GCATGCCGGGATTGAACAGGCGGAAAAGCGGTTCGCGGCCCAGTTCAAACCACAGGGGCAGACGGGTGTTGTTGATGTGGCGCAGTCCGTCCACATCCCCGAATCGAGGTGTCACTGTCTTGCTGAACATGGCGTTTGCCGGCGTTTGGCCGAAAGCCCAGCATTAAACGGAGGACGCCCCCGGGAGTAAAGCCGAAAGCATTGCCGCACACGAATCGGGCGAATCCAGGGTGTCGCCAGAATCGGCCATCGTAGGGCGGGGCTCCTGTCCCGCGCGGGTCCTAACCGCCTTCGCGACAGGAGGCGAGTGTCAAGACGGCAATGGGCTGTAGGATTGTCATCCCGAGCAAAGTCGAGGGATCTCGGCTGGGTCCCGCAGGCCTGCCTTTGGGATGGGGCCGAGATCCCGCGGTGGCGGGACAAGTTATTTCGACTCCGGCGCTGCGCGCCTTCGCTCAATATGACTTGGGCGTGCACCTAATCGCAGAGGCGCCCGCCGGCCGAAAGGGGGGTGAAATAAATCTTTGCGCCGGGCGTCAATCCGGTAGAGTGCGCCGGAACCAACCCCTTTATTCGACAGGAGAGATCTCATGCTGGCTACGAAACGTTTCGATTATGTGCCCTTCGACCAGGTGCATTTGCACCCGTCGGTCGCCAACCACCGCCCCCTGCAGGAAGCCAAGGTTGCGCATTACGCCGAAGATATCCTCGCCAACGGCCTGCTGGAGCCGATCGTGGTCTGGGAACGGAATCCGGGAGAGTTTTTCCTGGTCGGTGGATTTCACCGCCACGCCGCCATCCGCCGGATCCGGTCGCGCAACCCGGGCTATTTCGACCGCGTGGATGTCCGCGTCATCCAGGGGGATCTCGATGAAATCCAGGCGCTGAACCTGAAGCTGAACGCCGACCGCCTGGATGCGCGCATTACCGACTATTTCGACGCCATTCTGTTCATGTCCAACGCCAACTGGGAACCGGGACGGATCGCCCGCTTTCTGGACAAGTCAGAGGCCTGGGTGGAAGACATCCTGCGGTATGCGCCGGGAATGGATCCGCGCGTGCGGCGGCGGCTGGAGCAGGGACAGATCAGCTGGGCCAAGGCCAAGGCCATTTGCCGCGCCGTGCTGTCGGCTCCCCCCGGCGAGGAACGCGCCGTGCTGGAAGCCCGGCTGGCGTCCCTGGAGAAGCCCGAAGGCCGTTCCGCGCCCCGCCCCCTGACTTTCCGCACCGCCGCCAAGCGCCTCAAGGCGCGACCCGCCCGCTTCGATGTCAGCGGCGACGACCTGCTGGCGCTGCTGGAGGTGCTGCGGGCCCGGAATGCCGCGCCGGACGCTCTCGAGCGGGTGCGCCAGGCGTTTCCGGGACTGCTGGATGCCTAGGTTTTGCTTGTGGCAGGGGAGGGGGCAGGGTAGAAATACCCCTTCATCATGAAACGTTCTGCCTCCATCCTGCTTGCCGCCGTTCTGGCGGTCTCCCTGCTCCCGGGCAGCGGCTGTGCGCTGATTCGCAAAGGCGCCGCCCGAATGATCTCGCCCATGGCCAGCCAGCTCTCCGAAGGCCTGATGCATCAGGAGGACGTCGAACTGGTGCGCGACGGCGCCCCGGCTTTCCTGCTGGTGCTGGATGCGCTGGCCGAATCCCATCCCGACAATCCGACGGTCCTGCTGTCCGCGGCCGAAGCCCAGCTGGCCTATGCCACGGCGTTTGTGGACAAGTCCCGGCGGGAACGCGCCCGGCAGATGTACCGGAAAGCACGGGACTACGGACTGCGGACGCTGATCGAAACCAATCCCCGGTTTGCCCGGGCGCGCGACGCCGACGCTGATACCTTTGCCGCCTGCCTGCAGTCGTTCCGCAAGGCCGATGCCCGGGCCCTGATCACCACGGCCACCGCCTGGGTCATGTGGATCATCGCCAACTCGGACTCTCCGGCCGCGCTCGGCGACATGCCCCGGGTCCTGGCCATGATGGAACGCGTGCGCGAACTCGATCCCGGGATCCGTCAGGGCGGCGTGGACCTTTTTTACGGCATCTACTACACCGTGCTGCCGCTGGGCGGCGGTCGCGACCTCGATAAGGCCCGCGCGCATTTTGAACGCAGCATGGAGATCGCCGGTCCCGACTATCTGCTGACGCGCGTGACCTTTGCCGAATTCTACGCACGCTACGCCTTCGACCGGGACCTGTTCGAGCGCACGCTGCAGGACGTGGTGGATGCCGCCCCCGACGTGGCGGAGTTCACCCTGATGAACGCCGTGGCCCAGATGCGCGCCCGCGAACTGCTCGATCAGATCGATGAGTACTTTTAGAAAAGGAGATTCCATGCCCGCCATCCGTCCGCGTTTTTTGTTCCTCTTGCTTCTCATGGCTCTGCCGTCCGCGCCGGTTCTGGCCCAGGTGCGCCTGAATCTGGCCACCCTGGCCCCGGATGGCAGCATCTGGATGCAGGCGCTGAACAGCGCCAAGGAGGAAATCGAGGCGGCGACGGACGGCGAAGTCCGGGTGCGGATCTATCCCGGCGGCATCATGGGCACCGAAAAGGACGTGCTCTTCAAAATCCGCAGCGGCCAGCTTCACGGCGGAGGCTTCATGGGCTACGCCACCGGCGCCATCTGCCCGGACGCCGGCGCGCTCATGTTCCCGCTGGCGCTGCGCAGTTACGACGAGGCCGATGCCGCCCTGGAGGCCCTGCGCGAATTTCTTGAAGCCGGTGCCCGGGCCAACGGCTATGAAGCCCTGGGCTGGACCGAGGTGGGCTTCAGCTACGCCTACAGCATGAAGCCCTTTTCCAATCTCGACGAGCTGCGCGCCACCAAGGTCTGGGGCCTGGATTCGCCCATGCTGATCGAACTGTTCGGCGCCGGCCGCATTCCCTCCATTCCGGCCAACGTCACCGACGTCTTGCCGTCCCTTCAGACCGGCGCGCTGGAAACGGTTTTCGGCCCGCCCACCGCCGCCGTGGCCGTCCAGTGGCACACCCGCATCCGCTACCTCTACGAAATGAAACTGACCTACGGGATCGGCGGCGTCTTTCTGTCGAAGGCCGGCTGGAACCTGGTGCCCGCGCGCCATCAGCCTGCCGTGAAGGCCGCCTTCGACAAGCACTGCCGCCTGCTCACGCCCAAGGTGCGCCAAAGCGATGCCGAGGCGCTCGAGTTCATGCGCGGGCAAGGCGTGACTCCCATCCCGGAAACACCGGAAGGCCGGGCGGATTTCGAGCGGATCGCCGCGCAGGCCCTGGAGAAGGTCAAGGGCCAGGTGTTCTCGGCCGAGGCCTGGGACCGGCTCCAGGCGGTTCTGAAGGAACGGCGCGGCTCATGAGCGGGCGGGCGGCGAAAGTCGGCCGCCGGATCCGGGACGCGGCGGACCGGCTGGAACGCGCGATCCTGACGCTGCTGGTCACGGCCATGGTGATGCTGGCCGCGCTGCAGATTCTCCTGCGCAATCTGTGGCAAACCGGCTTCCCGTGGGCCGAACCGCTGCTGGGAATGGGCCTGCTGTGGCTGACCATGCTGGGCGCGCTGGCTGCCGCCGGCCGGGGAAGGCATATTGCCATTGACCTGGCCGCCGCGCTGCTGCCGTCCGGGTGGTCCGGCTGGATCCGGCGAGTCACATCGCTGTTCGCCGCGGTTGCGTGCGGTGTTCTGGCCTGGGCCGCCGGACGCTATGTCGGATTCCAGCGCGACATGGCCATGGGCGAACTTCTCGGCTGGCCCCATTGGAAGTATTTCATGGTGATTCCCGTGGCCTTCTGGCTCATGTCCTTCCGCATCGCTCTGCAGGCGCTTCTGCCTTCGGCCTGGCTGCCGCCGCCCGAGCCCGGTGAAATGCCGGGGGAGGGGAGAACCTCGCCATGATCTGGGGCATTGTCATCCTGGCCCTGCTCGGAGCGCCGCTGTTCGCGGTGTTCGGCGCGCTGGCCATGCTGGCCTACCAGTCCGGCGGCATGGATTTCGCCATCGTGATCGGCGAACTCACGCGCCTGACCAACATGCCGATGCTGCAGGCGCTGCCGATGTTCGCCCTGGCCGGCTACGTGCTGGCCGGCAGCCGTGCCTCCGAGCGCCTGCTGCGCCTCACGCGCGCCGCCTTCGGCTGGATGCCCGGCGGACTGGCCATGGTGTGCATCGTCACCTGCACGTTCATGACGGCCTTCACGGGGGCCTCCGGGGTGACGATTGTCGCGCTTGGCGGCCTGCTGCTGCCGGCGCTGCTGCAGGACGGCTATCGCGAAAAGGCGGCCCTGGGCCTGGTCACCACCGGCGGCAACATGGGCGTCCTGTTTGTGCCCAGCCTGCCCCTGATCCTGTATGCCATCATCGCCCAGCCCATTTCGCCCTCCGTGACCGTACAGGCGGTTTTCCGCGCCGGCGTTCTGCCCGGCCTGCTGGCGCTGGCCGTGCTCAGTCTCTATGGCATCCGCGCCGGCATCCACGCCCGCATTCCCCGGCATCCCTTCCGGGGACGCGAACTGGCCGCCGCCCTGTGGGAGGCCAAGTGGGAGATTCCGCTGCCCTTTGTGGTTCTCGGCGGCATTTACAGCGGATGGCTGGTGGCCAGCGAAGCCGCCGTCCTGACCGCCGCCTACGTGCTGGTGATCGAAGTGCTGGTTTACCGGGAAATTCCCGTTCACCGTCTGACGCTCATCGTTCGGGATACGGTCGTGCTGGTCGGCGGCGTGCTGCTGATTCTGGGCATGGGCATGGCCATCACCAATTTCCTGATTTTCGAACAGGTTCCCCAGCTCATCCTCGAATGGGTGGGGGCCCGCATCACCCATCCGCTGGTTTTCCTGATGGCGCTCAATCTGTTCCTTCTGGCCGTCGGCTGCATCATGGACATCTATACCGCCACCATCGTCATTGTGCCGCTGCTGGCGCCGCTGGCGGTTCGCTACGGCATCGATCCGGTGCACCTCGCCATCATTTTCCTGGCCAACCTGGCCATCGGATACAGCACACCGCCCGTCGGCATGAACCTGTTCATTGCGGCCATGCGTCTCAATCGGCCCCTGATGAAGCTGGCCGCCGCCTCTCTGGCCCTGATGGGCCTGATGCTCGGCGTGCTCGCTCTGATCACCTATTGGCCCGCCCTGAGCCTGGCCCTGGTCAACTAACCGTTCCCTGCCGCGGGGCAGGGGAGGGGAAGGGGGGCCCCCTCGCCTGATCAGGTCCCTGCGCGAACGGAAAATGCGAATCCCTGCCGGTCGGATCAGAGTCCGATTCGGGATGCTGAAACGCAGGTGTCCACTCTCAAGGAACCCGGGTACTCCATCTCAGCAGCCCAAGCGCACCGGACGCCCCCTGGCTAAACCGCCACGACAACCGGATGACGGGATCGCCGCCGACCGGCGGCATCCTGCCAACCCACCGATGACAAGCCATCGAATTCTGTCTCGGTTATAATAATATCCGAGACAAATGAGAATCACGGGTTCAGGTGAATCATCAGCCAGATGACTTCAGGTTGTTCACATGGTTCACAGAGTTCTCCACAAGTTATCGTCGGGGCGAAAACCCGGGGTCCTAACTGCGAACCACCATATGTAGCGGGACCTAATACCTATATGTAAACATAATATGTATTATGCGACGCAGTATAAAAGCCCCTGAAAACGGGCGGATTCGATCAGTCCTCATAAAAAAATCGCCCGGCTGCACGACCGTGCAACCGGGCGCGGAAGCGGATTCCGCTCAGTCCTGCGGGACAAAGGAGTCTTTGCCAACGCCGCACACCGGGCAGACCCAGCTGTCGGGAATGTCCTCGAACTTGGTGCCGGGTTCAATGCCGCCATCGGGATCGCCAACGGCCGGATCATAGATGTAGCCGCATACGGTGCAGAGGTATTTCATGGTCTTTCTCCTTTGGGGGTTGGTTGGGTTTCGTTTTCTCTTACAGGATCGGTTCTCGTCCGGGCTGTTCCCGCAGCTGCGCCAGCAGGGTTTTGATGTCCTGGGAATGCGCCTTGTCGCAGACCAGCGTCACGCCGTCGGCCTGAACGACCACCAGGTCGCGAACGCCCACGAGCGCGGTCAGCCGGCCGTCGCTGACCACGATGTTTCCGGAACTGCCGGCGGCGGCGACATCGCCCTGCACGGCATTCCCCTGCCCGTCTGCGGGCAGATGTGATTCCAGCGCCGGCCACGAGCCGACATCGTCCCAGGCAAAAGCCCCTTTGCACATCACGATGTTCGGCGCCTTCTCCATCACCGCGTAATCGATGGAAATCTTGCGCAGGTCGGGGAAATCCCGCTCCAGGGCCGCCTGGAATTCGGCGTCGCCGGCGCAGGCCGACCACGCGTCGAGCCGCTCGGCCAGCGCCGGCTGGAATTCGGCGAAGGCGGCGCGGATGCTGCGCACGGACCAGACAAACATGCCGGAATTCCAGGCATAGCGCCCCGTGGCCAGGTACTGCCGGGCGGTGTCGGCATCGGGCTTTTCGACAAACCGTCTCACGCGGTGGAACTCGATGCCCCCGGAGGACAGCCAGGGCGCACCGGCCTCGATGTAGCCGTAGGCGCTGCTGGGCTCCGTCGGGCCGATGCCGATGGTCATCAGCACCTCGTGCGCGGCGCAAAGCGTCAGGCCCTGCACCAGGGTCTCGCGGAACACCGGCAGATCGCCGATGACATGGTCGGCCGTCAGAACGCAGAACACGGCCTCCGGATCGCGCCGCCGGATCCAGGCGGCGCCGGCGGCGATCGCGGCCGCGGTGTCCCGGCCGACCGGTTCGCCCAGAATCCCCACCGGACTCCCCTCCCCCAGCAGGTCCCGGATGGGCGCCACCAGGGATTCATTCGTGACAATCAGCACCCGTTCCGGCGGGATCACTCCCGCCAGGCGCTCCACGGCCTGGACGATCAGGGGCTTGCCGCCCGCCAGCGCGAGCAGCTGCTTGGGACGCCGCGACGTGCTCAGCGGCCAGAAGCGCTCGCCTTTTCCGCCGGCCATGATGACCGCATAGGCGTGGGTCAGGCTCATGCCGCGCCTCCGGTTTTCCACACCGTGGAAAAACATTTTCCACACCGTGGAAAAAACAGACGGACGTTTTCCACACTATGGAAAAAAAGGGCGGATGTTTTCCACGCCATGGAAAAACATTTTCCACACCGTGGAAAATCCGGATCCACCGGTCTGCTTAGAATACGACAGGCTGCATCCATTCGGGGAGTTCGCCGGGTTCCGTCGGGGGTTCTTCCGCCGGCTCCCGGGCGGCGGCGGCTTTTTCGGCTTCCTGCCGGGCCTTGCGTTCGGCGGCCTCGAGGCGGCGGCGTTCCCGGGCGGACATCTCGGGAGCGGCCGGTGGTTCCGCGGGGGCGGGCGCGGCCGGCACCGCCTGGAGGGATTCGGCCTGACGCAGGCGGGCTTCCATTTCCTGGATTTCGCGTTTCATTTGGGCCACCCGTTCTTCGGCGGCCTGGCGCGCGGCTTCCTCTTCGGCAATGCGGGCGGCGGCTTCTTCCGCGGCCCGGCGTTCGTGTTCGGCCACTTCCTTGGCAATGCGCAGCGCTTCGTCCTGACGGGCTTCCTCTTCGGCGATCCGGGCAGCTTCTTCCGCAGCCTGGGCGGCCGCCTTGGCTTCGGCCTCTTCCTGAATCCGCTGGAGTTCCGCCTGGCGCTGGGCCTCGGCTTCGGCCAGGGCGGCTTCGGCGGCGGCCTTGCGGGCTTCGAATTCGGCGATGCGCTGTTCGGATTCTTCGCGGAGGCGGCGGGCTTCTTCTTCCTGCCGGGCCATTTCTTCGGCCTGGCGGACGGCTTCCAGCGCTTCCTTTTCCTGTTCGGCCAGCAGGCGTTCCTGTTCCTTGAGGGCCTTCTTGGCTTCGGCTTCCAGCCGGGCGGCTTCCTGCTTGGCCTTCCATTCGGCGGCCTTGCGCGCAGCCTCTTCCTCGCGCGCCTTGATTTCTTCCGCCTTCTTGCGGGCCAGTTCGGCCTTGCGGGCTTCGGCGGCGGCTTTCTTTTCCTCCGCGGCCAGCCGCTTGGCTTCAATGCGCGCCAGCCGCTGTTCTTCCTTCAGGCGGGCCTGTTCTTCCTTTTCCATCTGGGCCAGCTCGGCCTTGGTGGGTTCGGTGCTGACCATGGGGACGACATCGGGCGGATCGCCGGTCAGCGGTACGACCAGCATGCTGGACGGCGGAACGGCGACGGGCTCGGCCGCCATCTCGCCTTCCGGAAGCGGCGGGAGGGAAATCGCTTCGGCTTCCGCCTGAGGTTCTCCCGGGGCGGCATCGGCTTTCGGCTCCTCGGGCAGCGGCGGTTCGGCGTTTTCGTTCCCGGAGCGAGCCGCGAGGGTTTCCGCCTCCGGCGTTTCGGGAGGCGGTTCGCCATCGGCGGGAGCGGAATTCAGTTCTTCCACGGGAGGAAGAAGCGCGGCCAAATCGGTTTCCACCGCAGTCGCGGGTTCTTCAGCCACGGGTTCCGCAGGGGCGTCTCCATCCCCTGCCGTCAGATCCGTCTGCGGTTCCGGGGCGGGCGGAATGGCTTTGGGAACGACCTCGGTTTCGGATGTCGCGGCCATTTCACCATCGGTTTCGGGGGCCACGGCTTCGGGCACAGGCGGCGGAGGGGTTTCCTCCGGCGTTTCCGGCTGGACGGCGGCGATATCCGTTTCGCTTGGCGGCAGGACGGCTTCCGGAGTGGGTGTCGGCGGGGTTTCTTCGGGGATCTCGACGGGTTGGTCTACGGGCTCTTCCTTGACGGCGGCCACCTCCTGGGGCGGCTCCTCCGGCTCGGGAACCGGCTCGGCGGCGGCCTGTGATTCAGACGCGGCGGCGGCTTCCACTTCCCGGGCGGCGGCGGCTTCGTTTTCCGCCGCGACGCGCGCGGATTCATCGAGGACGGCCTGTTTCTGCAGCAGGGCAAGGACGGCGCCGATCATCAGTTCATCGGCGGTCTTGCCCTGGGCCCGCAGCTCGCCCTGCAGGGCATCCGCCACGATATGCTCGGCAATGCGCTGCCCGCCGTCGGTCTGGGCTTCGATCAGCTGGCCTACAGACACGTTGCTCTCCTGGGCGAGCTTGATCAGGCTGTTCTGGGCATTCAGCAGCAGCGCCTGCATGACGGTTTCGGAAAGCGCATCCGCCTGGTTGGCCTTCTGTGTTTCCGGATTCAGCATGTCCGTCCAGTGCTCGGTCATGTCCGCCGTGGTTTGGACCCGATAGCAGGCATCCACGATGACATAATAGCGGCGGGAGATCTGGTCCACGGTGCCGGCGAACGAATAGGTGCCGCCCGGTTCCAGGGCCTGGAACTTGTCGGAGAGGTCTTCGGGAATCCACACCGTGCCGGCCGCCTTGAGGCGCATGGGCAGATAGGTTTTCCGGTCGAGGCGCCGGGCACGGCCTCCGGGGCGGGATTCGAGGATGTCGGAGAACAGGATGGCGCGGGCCCAGGCATTCTGGGGGGAGCGCTGGAGCGATTCGGCATCGATCTTCTGATAGGAATCCGGCGCACTGGCCGCAATCGTCCAGGAGAGGCCGCCTGCCATCAGTCCGACCGCGACCGCCGCGGCCCATTTCATGTGATTCATCATCCCGCCACCTTTTGCTATGCTGATCACGCGAGGTATATCCGTCCCGAAGGGGTAAATCAAGCCTATCCTTGGCCTTTTCCGTCGTCTGGGCCATCATCCGGCGGCTGTTTTTCATCGGCTCCGCGGTCGGCGGCCCGCGTCCGGCGGGCCGTCCGGCGCAACTGGTTCCAATGCTCGATGCGCTTGCGGATCACCTCTTCGTATCCCTGGGATTCGGGTGCGTAGTACACCTTGTCGGTCGGGACGTATTCCTGATCCACGAAATGCCCGTCGAAATCATGGGCATACTGGTAGCCCTGGTGGCCGAAGGCCTGGGCCGCGCGCCGGGAGCCGGTGCTGCGCAGGGCCTTGGGCACGGGAAGGGTCCGGCCTTCCTTGATGTCGGCCAGGGCGGCTTCGAGGCCCATGTAGGCGGCGTTGCTTTTGGGCGCGGTGGCCAGATAGGTGGTGGCCTGGGCCAGGGCAATGCGCGCCTCGGGCATGCCGACGAAATCCACGGCGTGAAGCGTGGCCACGGCGACGCTGAGCCCGCGGGGATCGGCGTTGCCGATGTCTTCGCTGGCCAGAATGACCAGACGCCGCGCGATGAACCGGGGATCCTCGCCGGCGTAGATCATCTTGGCCAGCCAGTAGAGCGCGGCGTTGGGGTCCGAGCCGCGCACGCTTTTGATGAACGCCGAAATCGTGTCGTAGTGCCCGTCTTCGTCGTGGTCGTAGAGCACCGCTTTTTTCTGGATGCTTTCCTCGGTC
>JAHDSS010000522.1 GCA_018432565.1 Kiritimatiellia bacterium | reverse complement strand
GCTGTGGCCATCTCCTGCAGCACCTCGCGGGTTCCGTCGCGGGAGCAATCATCCACCAGCAGGAGTTCCTTGTCCATGCCGACATCCACGGAACGGACCACATCCACGATCCGCCGGATGGTGGCGGCTTCATTGAATACCGGAATCACAATGGATAGTTTCTTCATGGTATCTCCTCCTGCAGCGTCAAGCGGACCGGACCCAGCAGAAAATAGTCAAAGACCTCGTCAGAAACAAGAAAAACGCCCCAGCGGCGGATGCCATCCAGGCGCAGGGGCCGGCCGCCGGCGGTCCGGCCCAGTTCCCGAACGGGAATCCTCACGCGGTTCCACCCCTGCGTGACGGCAAACTCCCGCTGGAATCGTTCGGCATACGACGGCTGCCCGGGCTGGTCGTCCACTCGCAGGCCCATGACGGCCGGCTTGTCCTCCGGCCAGTACAGGGAGAGTTCCAATGCCCTGGTTTTTCGCCAGTCTTTCGCCGCCGGCACGCGAAACACCCCGGGATAGGCCGCCGGTGTCGCCGGATCATCGGGAAGAAAACGGAATCCCTCCTCTTCTCGATGCAGCCGCCCGCCGTTCTCTATCCAGCCCTGCCCCGCCCAGCAGCAAGCCGGATCGGCCAGGATCGGAAAATCGCGTCTTTCCAGGACCTGCAGGGCCGCTTCCCGAGCCGTCGGAAGAAACGCCAGCGCCAGTACGGCCAGCAAGCGTGCGCCGCCCCGTACCCGCCACGTGGCGCAAACACATGCCGCCCCGGCCGCGCCGCTGCACCAGTCGGTCCATCCGACGGAGCGCCCCGTCCAGACCTGCAGCCCTTCCACGCCCGCCGCGACGGCCGCCAGCGCCAGCCAGAGACGCCAGCCCCGGCCATAACCGGGCAACCCACGCCCCCACAGCCAGGCCAGCGCCGCAAACAGTACGACATGCGCCCCCGCGCTCCACGCCTCCATCCAGCGCCCACCGGCGGGAAGCGACACGGGAACCAGCAGCAGCAGGAAAACGGCGGCGCTTCCCGCCGCCGTTTTCCAGCCCCCGGGCAATCTCCGCATGCCGTCTAATCCCCCTCGGATTCCTTGCTGATCCGATACCACCGCTGCCGGGTCTGATAGGACGTGCGGTCTTCAAACGTGTACCAGGCCTGGGGCACCGCGATGCTGAACTGGCTCATGTTGATGGGGGCCGGCCCGTTGTACTTCGCCGGCCACACCTGCCAGTTGGCGCCAAAATCATCCGAGTATTCGATCCGGTAGTTCACCCCCGGAATCCCGCCTTCCCAATCGAACCGAATCAATCCGAACACTTTGTACGGCCGTCCGCGGAATCCGACAGCGGGACTGGCCACGGAGAACCGGTGGGTGCTGGTATCCACCAGGCTGGGGTCGTCCGCGGCGATCACCCGCCAGATCCCGCCGGCCGTCTGGTGCGACAGATCCGCCCGCCAGACATAATACTCCCGGTTGGCCAGGACATTCGTCAGGGTCGTCCAAACCAGCTCGCCAAATTCATTGGTGGCCCCGCCGTTGAACTGCACCAGCACCTCCGTTGCGTCGTCCACCAGATGCGTTGACCACACCAGCGGCCACAGATCCCCGATGTTGATCTTGGAGACTTCTCCGTCCACCGTCCGGATATCCAGATACCGGTTGGTGCTCCCCTGACTTGCCTGCACGGTATTCCCATACATGCCGATGTTGATCCGGTCGCCGTTGTCCCCCGGTTCTTCGTCGAAGGCGCTGTCCGGATTGCCATGATCCACCGCCCAGGAGGTCTCGGCGTCCGCTGTCCAGGCGCCGCCGGTCGGCGAGGAAACCCACCGGCCGTATGCCGACAGCGGGTGCAGATCGCCCGGATAATCCACCTCGACCAGTCCGTGGTTGGTGAGGGCGCTGCGGAAGTCGAGATTCATGCCCAGCTGCCACATCCGCAGCTCGTTGGTGGCCCCGGCATGGAATCCGGATCCCGGGCTGCTGAAATCATAGAGGTTGTAATCCATTTGCGCATTGGACAACAGGGTGGTGGTCGCCCCGACGTCATAGGCAAAGGCATTCTCCATCGGGATAAACAGATTGTTCTGCAGAGTATCCACCACGGTGTTCTGCATCTGGATACCCGCCAGGACGGACAGGGAAAACGTCAGGTTTTCCAGCACGGAGGTGCGGGTATCGATCAATTGGATGCCCACCACATTCTTCCACAGGGCCGAACGCCGCACGCTCGTCCCCTGGGCGCCGTCCACCACGATCCCGGTGTTGCCTCCGACCACGAACGCGCCGTCCACCGTTGTGTTCCGGTTGGATTCCAGCAGGAGACCGCGGTCGCCGCCGGTCAGCACCAGGTTCCGCAGTTCGATGTCCGACGCCTTCACATCCAGCGCCAGGGCCGGATAATTGGTGATTCCCGTCCGCGCCAGCACCGTGTAGGGACCGTTTGTGTTGCCCTGAATCACCACCGGATCGCCCGGCGCGCCGCTGCGCGACCAGATCATGCGGGTATCCGCGGCCGAGCCATAACTGCCGGTATCCAGGAACACCCGGTCGCCGGGCTCCAGATCGTAGGCATCCAGTATCGCCTGCAGCGTCGCCTTGGGCGCAGCCGGGCTCAGCCCGTCGTTTCCGTCGTCCCCGATGGCATCGGTATAGATGTCATCTGTCTGCGACCCGTCATTCACGAAGAAATCCTGCGTGAAGTTACGCAAGGCAAAGGCCGCATCGTTCGTATCCCCCCACGAGCCGTCTTCGGCCACCACCCGCCACAGCCCGTTGAAACTGTCCGGGAAGCCGGTGGTGTCCCAGATGTACGCCCGCTCGGTGGCGGACCACCCGGCGACGATGTTGGTCCAGGTGGCCCCGCCGTCCCAGCTGTAGTCCAGCCGGACCGTCTGCGGGGCGTTGTTGGACACCGCCCATTGCAGAACCAGGTTGGTCCCCTGCAGCACGCCGCCGTCGTTGGCGGTCAATGCGGTCAGCCAGAAGTTGGTCCGGCTCTTGCTGGCCTCTTCCGTCGCCCCATAAGCGCCCAGATTCCGCCGGTACCCATTGGGCTGCTCTTCGGAGCCCACGACGATCCACGGACTTCCCAGATCGATCAACGGCGAATGATTCTCCGCCGGATCCTGCTGGAAAGCGCCATGAACCGGACTCCAGCGGCCTTCTTCGGAATTCAAATGGAAGTCGCCCAGCAACGGGGCCTGGAACTGCGGATCGAATGAAACACTGTGTTCATCCTGTCCCGATGCCGCCTGCCAGTAGGCCAGTTTTTCCCATTTCCCCCTGTAGCTGCCGACCCAGGCGAAATCCGTCACCCGGAAGTTGTTCCAGTCGGAGGCCAGGTTGCCGCCGGCCCAGACCAGGGCGCAATTGGCATCGTTGGTCCCGCCGGCCACCAGAATGCTGTGGCCCAGCTGCAGTGTGCCCAGCCCCAGTTTGCCCAGCGCCGTCCCGTTCGGAGCCACGATGGTGCAGTTCGATACCGCCGCCCCGGCGGCATTGACCACCAGAGCCGTGGTCACCGCATTGGTCGAATAGACCACCGAGTTCATCATCACGGCATTGGTGCCGACAATCGAACTCTGTCCCCAACGCTGCGTCAGCCGCTCCAGGCGGTTTCCCTGCCCGGTCAGCAGCAAGGTGCCGCGATCCAGCCGGATGTTCTCGAACTGATTGCTGTTCCCCTGCAGCCGCATGGAGACCTGGACACCCGGACGGTTGGTCAACGTCACATCCCGAATCTTCAGCCCGTTCCCTCGGAAGTCAACGGATTCGCCCCGGAAACGGAGCCCCTCTGCATCCACATGGCTGGCTTCCATGAAGAAAAAGCCCGGACTGCTTTGGTACGGCACGAAGTTGTTGGAGGCCACGAACCACGATCCGTCGGCATGCCAGCTGCCCCGGATCACCACCTCGGCGCCTTCGCTGCCGCCCTGCGCGGTCCCCCACAGCACAGGCCAGTTGGTTTGTTCCATGTAATAGACGCCCGTGTCAATGTACACCCGGTCTTCCGGTTCCAGATCCACCTCTTCCAGCAACGTTTGCAGGTTGCGCTTGGGGCCCGAGGGCTTGTAGCCCAGGTTGTCGTCATGTCCCGGAGAGTTGGTGGTGTACACATCGTTCACGACCGAATCGTCGTTCACATAATAGGTGAACGGATGGTTGCGCAACTGGAAGTAGTTGTCTGTCATGTCCATGACATTGGTGGAACCATCCAGCAACAGGCGCCAGCGGGCCGCCGGGCTGGAGTTCCACACATCGGCCCCGGCCTGCAGCATTGCGCTGGGCCAGGAATAAAAGCGGTTTCCAATGGGAATGCCGGCAGCAATCAGGGACCAGTTGGCCTCTCCGTTTTCATCGGAGTACTCCAGCCGCGCCGTCTGCCCTGACGCGATAGTGCCGCCATAGCCCCAGGTCAGGTTGAAGGTCCCAGACGCCAGCCCGCCGCCGGAGGCCGTGATGACCTGCACCCACGCATTGGTGTCGCTCTTGCTGGCCAGCGTGGTGTTTCCGTACAATCCGATGTTGCGCCGCGACCCATGCGGAGCCGGCTCGTTGCTCCAGGCCGTCTGGGGAGAGCCCATGTCAATCAGCGGGGAGAAATCCGGCAACTCCGGATCCGGGGTGTCGTTCACCCAATCGCCAAGAGCCGGATCATACCGCCCTGCCGTGCTGCGCAGGTGGAAATCGCCGAATTCCGGGGCATGAAACAACGGCTCCACGCTCAGCGAATAGGCATCCTGGGAGGTGGCTTTTGTCCATTGGGGAATGCGCGGATAAAATTGATTGTTGATCGCTGCCACCTCGGCCCCGTTACGAACCAGCAGGTTGTTGTAATTGGCGTTGACGGTGGCCGTGGTCAGGGAATGGTAGCCATACCGGCCCAGACCGGAGGCTTCCAGCACGCTGTTGGTGATGCCCACGGTCATGCCCTGGCCCAAGACCACCGCGGACCCCTGATTGGACCAGATCACGCACCCGTTCATGGTGAACCGTCCCTGTCCGGCGACAATCGCATCGGCCTGCCCCTCGCGAATCAAAACCCGCTCTAGATGATTGTCCTGGGATTTATCCATGAGCAGCCCCGCCTCCGCCGCCCCCCGGATGTCCACATCCGTCACGCGACAGTTGCGCGTGTTTTCCTGCAGGGAAATGCCGGTTTTAAACCCATCCAGATGGAAACCCGTCAGATTCACGTACGACGCGTTGTAGAACAGAAAGGCCGGATCCTCCATCCCCTCGGCCGGTATCAGCCGGGTTCCGCCGTGCAGTTCGTTGGTACTGCCGGTGAAGGTCACCGGCACGCCGTTGCTGCCCCGGACCAGCAGGGAGATGTAGAGGCGATCCGTCAACTCATAGGTTCCTGTATCCACCTTGATCTCGTCGCCCGGGGCCAGTTCGAACCGATCCAGAACCGCTTGAATCGAATGCAACGGACTGTTGGACACGTAGCCCAGATTGCCCGGGTCGCCGATAGCTCCGGTATAAACATCCCCAGCCCTGTCGTCATCGTTCACGTAATAGGTTAGCGCCCGCGTGCGGTGGGTG